>NZ_BCPP01001733.1:0-500 GCF_016586125.1 Burkholderia sp. E168m23 | reverse complement strand
ACTCGCGATGGCGGCTTCGTCCGCGCACCACGGCATCGCCGCCGCCCTCTGGCGCGGCCGGGCGACGCGCGCGCTCGATGCCGATACCCGTACGCGCGCCGCCGCGCTGCTGGACGAGCTGAAACTGTCGGGCGTCGCGCACCTTTCCGCCGCGTCGATCTCCGGCGGCCAGAAGAAGCTGCTGGGCATCGCGTGCGCGATGATGACCGAGCCCAAGCTGCTGCTGCTCGACGAGCCGACCGCCGGCGTGCACCCGAACCTGCGCGGCGAATTGATCGACGCGCTGCAACGGATTCGCGAACAGGGCGTCACGCTGGTCGTCATCGAGCACGACATGCATTTCATCCGCGAGCTGTGCGACCGCTGTGTCGTGCTGGACCGCGGCGTGACGATCGCGAACTGCCGCCCGGCCGAGCTGGAGCGCAACCGTCGCGTACTCGATGCGTATCTCGGGCGCGCCCATGCCGCCCCTCGCCCGCTGGAGGCGTCATGATCGACGT
>NZ_BCPP01001732.1:0-501 GCF_016586125.1 Burkholderia sp. E168m23 | reverse complement strand
GTACAAGCTCGCGCTGCCGCAACCGCTGTTCCGCGTCGATGCCGATGCGCTTGCCGACAACCGCGGCTATCGCAACGAGCTGTTCGTACATGGCGATTCGAAGCGCGTGCTGGCCGAGCTGGCCGATCGCCTCGAAGGCCGCCTGTCGGTCGATCCGCAATTCGCGGCCGATCTGGCGGCAGCCCGCGAGGAGGCCGTGGCCGACGTGGCGAAGGGCCTCGGGCCGTACAAGAAGCTCGTCGACACGCTGCAGGGCGCGGTGGGCCGCGACTACAACTGGGTGCGCGACGTGACGATCTCGAACAGCACATGGGGCAACCGTCTGCTGAAGATCTTCGAGCCGCGCTCCGGCGTGCATGCGCTCGGCGGCGGCATCGGCCAGGGCATCCAGATGGGCATCGGCGCGGCGCTCGCGGGCGCGGCGGCGAAGACGGTCTGCCTCGTCGGTGACGGCGGCCTGATGGTCAACGTCGGCGAGCTCGTCACGGCCGTGCAGGAAAA
>NZ_BCPP01001731.1:0-502 GCF_016586125.1 Burkholderia sp. E168m23 | reverse complement strand
GTGGCGGTTGCGGTCATGCGTCGAGACGGCACCCGAGCGCCCAGCGGTAACCGTCGAGATCCTCGATCTGCGCGAACCGGTCGCCCCAGAACTGATCCTGCGGCGCACTCAGCGATTTCGCGCCCGCGTCGAGCGCGCGCTGCCAGGTAGCGTCGACGTCGTCGACATACAGATAGAACGATTGCGGCGCGGTGGCGTTCGCGCGCTTCGGCGTGAGCGCGGGCGAGCCGAACGCGCCTTCGGGCGCGAACATCACGATCAACTGGCCGCGATAGGCCATCTCGACGTGCATGATCACGCCGTCCTCGTCGTGCACGTCGCGCAGCGTGAAGCCGAATGCGGCCTGGAAGAAGTCGATGGCCGCGCGCGCGTTGCGTACGGCCAGGTAGGGCGTCAACCAAGGCACGTTGGCCGGACGTGGATCGGTCATGAAAATCTCCTGTTGCACGGTGTCGGCGCTTCTCGCGCCTGCGCCGGTCTCATGCTGGAACAACGGAACGTT
>NZ_BCPP01001730.1:0-502 GCF_016586125.1 Burkholderia sp. E168m23 | reverse complement strand
TGCAGCGCCCGTGCCGAGATTGATTGCATTGCCAACCGACAAGGTCGCATTCGTATCGAGCGTGGCCGCGCCGCCGACGTTCAGCGCACCGAAGCCGAGTGCCCCGTTGTTGCCGAGCACGAGGCTGCCGCTATTGAGATTCGTCCCGCCGGTGTAGGTATTTGCGCCGTTCAGCGTCTGCGTGCCGGTACCCGCCAGCGTCAGGCTGCCGGTGCCGCCGATCGTGCCGCTGAACGTGCCGCTCGCGGTCCCGCCCAGCGTCAGTGCGTTGGCGCCGAGGCTCACGCTCGTGCCGATGGCGCCCGACAGCGCGCCGATCGACTGCGCGCTGCCCGCGCTGATGTCCAGTGCGGCCCCCGGATTGACCAGGTTCACCGTCCCCGTGGACGACAGGCTGCCGCCCGCGCCGATCGCCAGCGTGCCGGCATTGATCGTCGTGCCGCCCGTGTACGTGTTCGCGCCCGTCAGCGTCGTGGTCGCCGCGCCGTTCTTCACGAGGCTG
>NZ_BCPP01001729.1:0-505 GCF_016586125.1 Burkholderia sp. E168m23 | reverse complement strand
ATCGGTCGGCGCGCAGGGCGGTGCATCGGCCCAGGGCGCCACGCAGTAAGCGGTGCCCGGCGCTTGTCGCGACGCCTGTTTTCGGACGGCGCGTCGCGACGGGCGATCATCCGGCGGCCCGGTTCGCTTCGCGCGAACCGGGCCATTTTCATCAGGTGATGCGTTCAGCGGGACGCGTGCTTACGGCCGGCGTTGTCCTTGCCCTTGTCCCTGCCCCTGCGGCGGCCGCACGGCAGCAGGGGTGAACACGCTGCGCAGCCATGCGGCGAGCCGCGCGAAGACGTCGTACGGTTCCTCGACGAAGATCTCCGGCTTCAGCAGCCGCAGGTATTCCATGATCTGCTGCGCTTCCTGCTTCTGGAACGAGCCGTGCGCGAGCCCGAGCCTCAGCAGTCCGCGCAGTTCGCCGAGCTTGTCGCGGGCAATGCTGCCGACGCTCATCTCGCACGCGAGCTTGGCCTCGTAGATCCGCTGTCGCAGCGATTCCGCGAGCCGCCACGCAGGC
>NZ_BCPP01001728.1:0-506 GCF_016586125.1 Burkholderia sp. E168m23 | reverse complement strand
TCTTGTCGAGATAGTCGTCGATCTCGCAGTCGACGAGATTGCGGAACTTGTCCGCGCGGGTCAGGTTGTCGACCGCGATGATGCGCGTCTCGCCGCGCTCGTTGAGCGCCTTGACGATGTTCGCGCCGATAAAACCGGCTGCGCCGGTGACGATGAGGGTCATGATCGTCCTGCCTGAAAAAGTGCGAGCCACTCGTGCGGCGCGCTCGTCGCGCCGCCGAATGCGCTCAGTGAAACAGTTCGTCGTAATCCACCGTGGCCGTGCCGAGCTTACCGACCACGATGCCTGCCGCGCGATTCGCGAGCACCACGGCGTCGACGAGCGGCACACCGGCGCCGAGCATCGTCGCGACCGTCGCGATCACGGTGTCGCCCGCGCCCGACACGTCGAACACTTCGCGCGCGAGCGCCGGTGCATGCAGTTCGCCGCCCGCGGAAAAGAGCGTCATGCCCTCTTCCGAACGGGTGAGCAACAGCGCGTCGATGCCGAGCTCCGCACGCAGATT
>NZ_BCPP01001727.1:0-508 GCF_016586125.1 Burkholderia sp. E168m23 | reverse complement strand
CACCGTGAAGAAGCGCATCAGGATGTGCGGGAAGCCGGCCGTGCCGAACATCAGCGCGATGCCGAGCGACAGCGCGTTGGCCGGGTCGCGGATCAGCTTGCCGGGCCCCATGATCGACAGCGCGCCCGGATGCACGGCCACCGCGCGGCGGAACATCGCGTCGATGCTGAAGCCGAATTCGCCGAGCGCGAGCCACGCGAGCAGCGTCGCGCCGCACAACAGCAGCACGGCCTTGATCACCTGCACCCAGGTGGTCGCGGTCATCCCGCCGAAGAACACGTAGACGACCATCAGCACGCCGACGATCAGCTCGGCCGTGCCGTACGACAGCCCGAACAGCAACTGGATCAGCTTGCCCGCGCCGACCATCTGCACGACGAGGTACAGCACGACGATGGTCAGCGCGTTCGCCGAGGTCAGCAGCCGGATCGGCCGCTGCGCGAAACGGTACGCGACGACGTCGACGAACGTGAACTTGCCGAGGTTGCGCAGCGGTTCCGCGATCAGG
>NZ_BCPP01001726.1:0-513 GCF_016586125.1 Burkholderia sp. E168m23 | reverse complement strand
AACGCGACGAGTGGGATACCCCCGACGGCGAGTAATCCGCCACCCGAGCCGCACCCGCCATGACGACGCCGCCCAGCCGCCACCCCACCGCACCCGCGCCGGGCCCGCGCTGGGCCGAGCCGATCCGCAAGCGGCTCGTGGCCGGCATCACGCACCTGACGGCCGGCGGTGGCGGTCCATCGATCGATCTCTCTTCACCGCCTGGCGACCCAGGGCTGTTCGGCCCCGACGCCGTCTGCTGGCGCGTGCATGCCGATTTCACGTCGATGATGACGGGCGGCATCGCCGCGCTGCTGCTGCAGGCGCTCCACCCGCTCGCGCTCGCGGGTGTCTGGGATCATTCGTCGTTCCGCACCGACATCTTCGGCCGCTTGCGGCGCACCGCCACGTTCATCACGGGAACGACGTTCGGCAGCCGCGCGGACGCGCTCGCGCTGATCGAACGCGTGAAAGCGATCCATGCGCACGTCTCGGGCAGCGCGCCGGACGGACGGCCGTACCGCGCCGACGATC
>NZ_BCPP01001725.1:0-516 GCF_016586125.1 Burkholderia sp. E168m23 | reverse complement strand
CGTGCCTTGATCCAGCCCCCTTTGATCAAAGCTGCCCCGCCGCCCCCGTCCACCGCAGGTAATCTCCGCGCGTCCAGTCGAGCGACACGCCGACGCGCTTCGTCCCCGGCCGGATCTTCGGCTTGTACATCGACAGCGTCAGCGATTCCAGCGCCGGCCATTCGCGGAACGACAGCACCGCGAGATCGGCGACGAGCGTTTCCAGCAGCCGCGTATGCGGCTTGTGCGCCAGAAACGACGCCACGCGTGCGCAGTACCCGTCGTAGTCGATCCACTCGCCCTGCTCGCTCGGCTCGCACCGATACTCGAGCCGCGCGTCGATCACGACCGGCTGCGGCGCTTCATGCTCGTGCGCATGAATGCCGATCCGCGCGGGCACCTTCAGTTCGTCGACGAACACGCTCCAGCCGCGCCCGCGCAGGCGCGGCGCGTCGATCGCCACGAACGGTTCGTCGAACGGCTTCATGAGACGAGCGGCGCCGCGGCGTCGAGCATGATGCGCACGAAATAATCGGC
>NZ_BCPP01001724.1:0-517 GCF_016586125.1 Burkholderia sp. E168m23 | reverse complement strand
ATGATACGGGCGGACCCGGCGAAAATCGCTCGCCGTGAAGGGTGCTATGGGCTCGCCGTATTCGTGCGAAGATTGCGCGAAACAGCACCGACACGTACCCGAGAACGACGTGACCCTATCAAACCCTGAGAGCAAAGTAAAAGCTGCCCATCCGCCGTGGATGTCCGTCGCGCTGGCCGAACTCGGCATCCGCCGCCACCCGCCGGGCAGTGTCAACCCGCGCATTGTCGAATACAACAACCAGACGAACCTGGTCGGTTACGACGACAAGATTTCGTGGTGCTCGTCCTTCGTGAATTGGTGCATGGCGCACGCCGGATTCCGCGGCACCGGCTCCGCGCTCGCGCGCTCGTGGCTGGAATGGGGCAAACCGCTGGAGCGCCCGGTCTACGGCTGCATCGCGATCCTGACGCGCGACGATCCGACGAGTTGGAAAGGGCACGTCGGTTTCTACCTGCGCCACGATGCCGAACACGTTCACCTGTTTGGCGGCAACCAGCTGGAAGAGGTTCGGGAA
>NZ_BCPP01001723.1:0-517 GCF_016586125.1 Burkholderia sp. E168m23 | reverse complement strand
AGGTGTTCGCGCCCGTCAGCGTTTGCGTACCCGCGCCGGCCAGCGTCAGGCCGCCCGTGCCGCCGATCGCGCCGCCGAACGCATAGTTGCCCGCGCTGCTCAGCGTCAGCCCGTTGCCGCCGAGGTTCACGTTCGTGCCGGCCGCGCCGGTCAGTGCGCCGATCGTCTGCGCGCCCGATGCGCCGCTCAGGTTGAACGTCGCGCCCGACCCGGTCAGGTTCACCGTGCCGGTCGACGCCAGGCTGCCGCCCGCGCCGAGTGCCAGCGTGCTGCCGCTGTTGATCGTCGTGCCGCCCGTATAGGTGTTCGCGCCGGACAGCGTCTGCGTGCCGGTGCCCGACAACGTGAGACCGCCGGTGCCGCCGATCACCCCGCCGAACGTGCCGCTGGCCGTACCGCCCAGCGTCAGTGCGTTGCCGCCGAGGTTGAGGCTCGTTCCCGCGACACCCGACAATGCGCCGAGCGTTTGTGCGCCCGTCGCGGCACTCAGATCGAGCGTCGCGCCGGCGCCTGCCAG
>NZ_BCPP01001722.1:0-519 GCF_016586125.1 Burkholderia sp. E168m23 | reverse complement strand
CCGGAGCTCGACGCCGGATTCGACGGCGGCGGCGAGAAACCGTTCGGCCGGCGCGGCGCGGTTCAACTGCAGTGTTGGAACACCGACGAAAAGCCGGCTGACGTCGTCGGGGTGGTAGTGCATCGCGAATAGCGGGGTGATCGATCGGGAGGCGCCGTCCGGACTGCTTACTGATTGCCGGACATCAGCGCCGTGTAACGCCGCTGCATTTCGTCGGGTTCGACCGTTTCGATCGTATGCCCGATCAGCCAATCGTAACCGAACGGATCGCGGATCCTGCCCGAGCGCTCTCCGTAGAACTGGTCCTGGAGTGCGCGCGTCACGTGCGCGCCGGCCGCGACGGCGGCGGCGATCGTCGCATCGGCGTCGTCGACGTGAAGATGGAGCGCCATCGGCGCGTTGCCGTCCGGGTCGAGTGCGGCGTGACCGATGCGCCCCGACGGCTCGACGAGCCGGAATTTCTCCTGCGCGCCGAATGCCTTCGCATAGAACGCGATGGCGTCCTCCGCGCTTTTGGCG
>NZ_BCPP01001721.1:0-521 GCF_016586125.1 Burkholderia sp. E168m23 | reverse complement strand
ACGACGAACGCCACCGCCGCGCCCGCCAGCGGCGCCAGCACCTTCACGTGCGAGGTGCCGGCTTCGCCGATGCCGATCAGCCCGTAGGTCAGCAGGCCGAGCCACGCCACGCTCAGCACCTGCCCGAACGGATCGAACGCCGCATGCTCCGGATGCCGCCGCTCCGGAATGCCCCAGGCGCCGAGCAGCACGGCAACGATACCGATCGGCACGTTGACGAGAAAGATGTCCTGCCATCCGCCATGCTCGACGAGCAGGCCGCCCAGCAGCGGCCCGACGATCAGCGCGAGCGCGCTGAACGCCGACCACCCGCCGATCACGCGGGCGCGTTCGCGCGCGTCGGGAAACGCATGGGTGAGGATCGGCATCGCACCGGGAATCAGCAACGCGCCGGCGAGCCCCTGGATCGCGCGGCCAGCCAGCAGCGGCTCGATCCGGCCCGCACACGCGCAGACGATCGACCCGGCCGTGAACAGGATCACGCTGGCGAGCCACACGCGCTTGTGACCATAGCGGTCACC
>NZ_BCPP01001720.1:0-523 GCF_016586125.1 Burkholderia sp. E168m23 | reverse complement strand
GGGTAAATACCTAGCTTTAGGCGCATATACTTCGAGACTTCTAGCAGTACTTCAGTTGAACCGACGCCCAAAATTACGTATGTGATGAAACAGATTATCGTGACGGCTGGCCTCGCCCTGCTCGCCTCGGCTCCCCTTACGTCGTTCGCCCAGAGCGACATGCCGCTCTCGCGCGCACAAGTACGCGCCGAACTTGCGAACCTCGAACAAGCCGGCTACAACCCGCTTTCCGTTGATGTGGACTACCCGGCGGGGCTCCAAAAGGCTGAAGCGCGATTGCAGGCTGAGCAAACGTCATCGCAGCGTCAGGCCGCGATTCAATCCGGCGCACAGCAGCACTGATTTTTGCCGTTCTTTGGACGAAGAGCCGGCACGCCTCGTTTCGGCTGGCCGAATTCGGCCAGGGGCAGAATCATGATCTCTCGCACGGGGTGTCGGCCACAGATGCAGCGACGCTTCCAGGAGACGAACCGTCGTTCGAACGTCACGATGCCGGCGGCCGCGAGCGTCCCTTCCTGGCCGA
>NZ_BCPP01001719.1:0-525 GCF_016586125.1 Burkholderia sp. E168m23 | reverse complement strand
AACCTGCCGCGCCGCGACAAGATGATCGCACCGCGCTACCAGGAGATCCCGGCCGACCGCATTCCGACTGCGACGTCGCCGGACGGCCGCGCGCGCGTGCGCGTCATCGCCGGCGAAGCATTCGGCGTACAGGCCGCGATCGAAACGCACACACCGATTCTCTACCAGCACTTCACGCTGGAGCCGGGTGCAACGGTCACACAGCCCGTGCCGGCCGGTTATCGCGTGTTTGCCTATCCGATCGACGGAACGGGCCTCTACGGGCCTGACAGGCAGGCGGTCGACGCACGGCACATGATCGTCTACGGAGACGATGGCGACACCGTCACGTTCGCTGCCGGCGACACGTCGCTCGACCTGCTGCTGATCGGCGGCGTGCCGCTCAACGAGCCGATCGTCCGCTACGGCCCGTTCGTGATGAATACCGAAGAAGAGATCCGGCAGGCCGTCGTCGACTACCAGACCGGTCGCATGGGTCGCATCGAAGCGTAAATCGGATCGGGGTCACAGGGGCCGCGAAGCCGA
>NZ_BCPP01001718.1:0-525 GCF_016586125.1 Burkholderia sp. E168m23 | reverse complement strand
CGACGAACAACGCTGGATCAGCGCGAAGGCGCGCCGGCTGGCGCGCTGCGCGCTCACCGGGCAACCGATCCGGGTCGGCGACGCGATCTACAAACCCCAGTGGCGCGGCGAGAAACGCCCCGCGAACTGCCGCGAGATGGTGCTCGCGACGGCGCTCGAGCAGTTCGTCGCCCGGCAGTCCCGCGCATGACGCGCCGCGCCGCACGCTTTGGCCGCGTCCGTGGGCGCGGCTTCCCTACTCGAAAGGAACCTTCATGAGCACGTTCACCACCCGCGACGGCGTGTCGATCCACTACAAGGACTGGGGCAGCGGCCGCCCGGTCGTGTTCATTCACGGCTGGCCGCTGAATGCCGACATGTGGGACGTGCAGATGCATCACGTGGCGTCGCACGGCCTGCGCGGCATCGCGTACGACCGGCGCGGCTTCGGGCGGTCCGATCAACCGTGGAGCGGCTACGACTACGACACGCTGGCCGACGATCTCGCGACGCTGCTCGAGACGCTCGACCTGCATGACGTGACGC
>NZ_BCPP01001717.1:0-524 GCF_016586125.1 Burkholderia sp. E168m23 | reverse complement strand
ATCCGTACCGCTACCCATTTCGGCTGCGGCGACGATCGCGTCACCCACGTTACCGTACGTCTTGTCGCCAACGTGGTACTTCGGTGTCGTCACCTTGCCCGCCGCGTCCACCGTCGAACCACCACCCAGCGCGCTTGCCACGCTCTGCGACGTGCCGTACAGCTGCGAGCCGTTCACCGCTTCCATGCTCGTCGCATTCACCGCGCCAGCCGCGACGTTCTTCAACGCCACCGGCGCTGCTGCGCCCGCGCCGCCGAGCGTCACCGAGCCGCGATCCGCCGTGCCGTCTTCCTTGTGGTCGTACGTCACCGCCGCGATCACCTTGCCCGTGTCCTTGTCGATCAGACCGGACTTCGCAATATCGTCTTGCAGCTTCTCGACGTTCGTCGCGTTCGTCGTCACTCGGCCGTCCAGGTTCGACACCGCGTCGCCAACGTTGTTCGCGGTCGTCTTGCCGCCGTCCAGCGTATACGCCGGTGCCGTCAGCTTGCCTGCTGCGTCCACCGTCGAACCGCCACCCAGTG
>NZ_BCPP01001716.1:0-531 GCF_016586125.1 Burkholderia sp. E168m23 | reverse complement strand
GCGGCGGGTACGCAAGGCACCGACGCGGTGAACGTGACGCAGCTCAGTGGCGTAACGACGGCGCTGGGTGGCGGTGCGGGCATTGGCGCCGATGGCAGCGTGACGGCGCCGAAGTATCACGTCGGTGACAAGACCTACGGCAACGTGGGTGACGCGATCACGGCCGCGGCGGAGATTGGTAGCAGCAAGGATCCGAACGCGGTTGCATACGACGATGAAACCAAGAGCACGGTCACGCTGGCCGGCGAGAAGGGCACGGCGCTGAAGAACGTTGCAGCCGGCGCGGTGAATACGACGAGCATGGAAGCGGTAAACGGCTCGCAGCTGTACGACACGTCGCAGAGCGTGGCAAGTGCGCTGGGCGGCGGTGCGACGGTGGACGCAGCAGGCAAGCTGACGGCACCGGCGTATACGCTGGACGACGGCAAGACGACTGCGCACAACGTTGGCGACGCGGTGTCGAACCTTGACGGCCGTGTGACGACGAACGCGACGAACGTCGAGAAGCTGCAAGACGATATTGCCGAGTCC
>NZ_BCPP01001715.1:0-533 GCF_016586125.1 Burkholderia sp. E168m23 | reverse complement strand
GCCGTCGTAGTAGTAGTTGTAGTCGCCGATCATCATGTCCGACCAGCGTGCAAGCTCCTGCGCCAGGTAATACGGACAGACGTCGTGCGCGAGCGCCGCGGTGCGTACGGTATCGCGATCGAGCAGCCCCGCCTCGATCGCCGCATGGCGCGCGGCCGGCAGCCGGTCGTAGAAGCCTTTCGCGAGCGGGCACGATTCGCCGTGGCACGCGAGGTCCGGATGCTCGCACGCCTTGTCGCGCGCGACGAGTTCCAGCACGCGCAGCGGCAGCGCGGGCGTGCCGGCGCCGAGGGTCGTCGCCGCTTCGAGCGCGAGCGCGCGGCCAGGCGTTTTCGCGGTGAGGAAGAACACATGGTCGAGCTCACCCTCGCCGCATGCCTTCAGCAGCGGAAACACGGTGCCGAGCGTCTTGCCGATGCCGGTCGGCGCCTGCGCCATCAGGCACTGCTCGTCGCGCGCCGCGCGATAGACGGCCACCGCCAGCTCGCGCTGGCCGCTGCGGAACTGCCCGTGCGGAAACGCGAGCGCACGCA
>NZ_BCPP01001714.1:0-536 GCF_016586125.1 Burkholderia sp. E168m23 | reverse complement strand
GATTTCGAATTCTTCTGTCTCGTCGATTCCGCGGAGAGCGTCGACCAGCTCGGCCGCTTCTTCGGCGCCGCGAAGAAATCGCTGAACGTGCTGATCGAGCTCGGCGTGCCGGGCGGTCGCGCGGGCGTGCGCGATGCCGCGCAGCGCGAGGCCGTGCTGGCCGCGATCGCGCGCTATCCGGACACGCTGAAGCTGGCCGGCATCGAGCTCTATGAAGGCGTGCTGAAGGAGGAAGGCGAGATCCGCGCGTTCCTGCAGCAGGCGGTCGCGCTCACGCGCGAGCTGGCCGAAGCCGGCCGCTTCGCGCGCACGCCGGCGATCCTGTCCGGCGCCGGTTCGGCGTGGTACGACGTGGTCGCGGAAGAATTCAGGAAGGCGTCCGACGCGGGCTTCGCGGAAGTCGTGCTACGTCCGGGCTGCTACCTGACGCACGACGTCGGCATCTACAAGAAGGCGCAGACCGACGTGTTCGCGCGCAACCCGATCGCCCGCTCGATGGGCGAAGGGCTGCTGCCGGCGCTGCAGCTGTGGGCGTA
>NZ_BCPP01001713.1:0-539 GCF_016586125.1 Burkholderia sp. E168m23 | reverse complement strand
GCGGCGTCTGGACGTTCTCGCCGCTCGATTTCATCCCGCATTGCGGCGTCGACAGCGAGCACGCAGCCGGCACGCCGATCGTGCTGGCCGCCGATCTCGATCGTGCACCGCATCATCACGTGCTGCTGAACCTCGGCGCGACCGTGCCCGCGCAGTTCGCCCGCTTCGAGCGCCTGCTCGAAGTGGTCGGCAACGCGCCGGAAGAGCTGGCCGCGGGCCGCGACCGCTACCGGTTCTACCGCGACCGCGGTTACGCGCTGAACAACTACAAGCAGGGCGGCTAGCCGCAACCGTCGACGGAGTGTTCCCGTGACAGAAGCCGATTCATCCTCGATCCCGACACTGACCGACGTGCTGGTGCCGGGCAAGCCGGCGTCGGCGCGTTCGTCCGCGTCCGCCGCGCCCCAACCGCACGACAGCGCGGCCATTCCGGTGCTAACCGACGTGATCGCCCCGGGCGCCGCCGGTGCGGCGCCGGCTGATTTCCGTCAAACCGAAGCCGACCCCGAATCCGTCGTGGTCGAGCCCATCCCCACGCC
>NZ_BCPP01001712.1:0-540 GCF_016586125.1 Burkholderia sp. E168m23 | reverse complement strand
GGATGGTGAAGCTCGCGGCGCCGGTCACGATCGTGCTGGTGCTCGTCGAGCTGGGCATCGGCCTGGTCGGGCGCGCGGTGCCGCAGCTCAACATCTTCGTGTTCTCGCAGCCGCTGAAGAGCGCGCTCGCGGTGCTCATGATGATTCTGTTCCTGCCGGTGGTGTACGCGTCGCTGCATTCGCTGCTGAGCCCCGACAGCGGGCTGATGGCGTTGCTGCGCGCGCTGTTCGCCGCGCACGGCGGCGGCTGAGCGCGCCGGAGCCGGGATGGCCGAAAAGGACCAGAAGCCGACCGCGAAGCGCCTGCGCGAGGCGCGCGAGAAAGGCGACGTGCCGAAGAGCGCGGAAACGGTGTCGTCCGCGTTCTTCGTCGGCGTGTGCGTGGCGCTCGCGGTGGGCATCGGCGCGCTGTTCGCGCGGGTGCAGGCGCTGTTCCGGCTCGTGTTCGACGCGGTCGGCGCGGCCGATCCGTCCGCGCGGCTCGCGGCGCTGATCGACGGCGCCGCGCGCGACTGGGCGACGCTGTCCGCGCAGATCGTC
>NZ_BCPP01001711.1:0-537 GCF_016586125.1 Burkholderia sp. E168m23 | reverse complement strand
GGTCATGGCGAGCGAGCATGCGAGTAAGAATCATTCGCATTGCGTTAAAATGTCGCGCATCGTATCAAAACCCGCCCACCGCGCAACAATTCCATGCCGCGTACAAGGGCATCCGGCCTTGCCTGACCTGGCCGGATGACCGTTGTGCGGCGCCCGACATCGAATGAACTGCCTCCCGTCGAATCGCGGCCGCCGCTCGTGCCGGCCCGCCTTCCTTTCGCTGCGCACGCGATGAATGCGTTCCTGCGACCGTTTCTCGTCCGCCTGCACCGTTGGTTCGGACTTGCCATCGCGCTGTTCCTGTTCGTCGCGGGGCTCACCGGCGCATTGATTGCGTGGGACCACGAGCTCGACGCGGCGCTGAACCCGGATTTCTATATCGCGCGCAGCGGCGCGGCGCCGCTGGCGCCGCTCGAACTCGCGGCGCGCATCGAGGCGGCCGATCCGCGCGTGCAAGTCACCTATCTGCCGCTCGCGGTCGAACCGGGGCACACGCTGCAGGCGGGCGTGATGCCGCGTACCGATCCGGCGACCGGC
>NZ_BCPP01001710.1:0-542 GCF_016586125.1 Burkholderia sp. E168m23 | reverse complement strand
ACGTGACGATGCAGCCGCTGCCGCCCGCGAAGCTCGCGCAGGTCGAACAGCTCGTGAAGGACGCGATGGGCTACGACGCGAAGCGCGGCGACTCGGTAAACGTCGTGAACAGCGCGTTCTCGACCGTGAGCGACCCGTACGCCGACCTGCCGTGGTGGCGCCAGCCCGACATGATCGCGATGGCGAAGGAAGCCGCGAAGTGGCTCGGCATCGCGGCGGCCGCGGCGGCGCTCTACTTCATGTTCGTGCGCCCGGCGATGCGCCGCGCGTTCCCGCCGCCCGAGCCGGCCGCGCCGGCGCTCGCGGCGCCGGAAGACACGGTCGCGCTCGACGGCCTGCCCGCGCCGGAAAAGGCCGCGGAAGAAGCCGATCCGCTGCTGCTCGGCTTCGAGAACGAGAAGAACCGCTACGAACGCAACCTCGACTACGCGCGCACGATCGCCCGCCAGGATCCGAAGATCGTCGCCACCGTCGTGAAGAACTGGGTGTCCGATGAACGCTGAAGGCTTGACCAAGAGCGCGCTGCTGCTGATGTCGATCGG
>NZ_BCPP01001709.1:0-543 GCF_016586125.1 Burkholderia sp. E168m23 | reverse complement strand
ACGCTTTCAATTGTTGCCTTCTCGAACACCTTGAGCCAAGTGAAGCGACCGACGCCCTTGTTTCCTTTCGCCGCTTTGCGAGTCGAGTCGGAGACGAAAAATGCCTTTGCGTTGATGTCAGAAAACCCGCCACCATTGTCCACGATGGTGACATCACGAACAGCGCCAAGGTAGTCGTCTCCACTGTCGATTAAGCGGCCTTGCCTGTCATCTCGGTGGAAATAGACATCGATGCGTCCGCCTTTACGCGCCGACTCATCAATTGACTCGAGAGAATTGACGATGCACTCAAAGACCGGAATGTACGGCTGTGTAATTGGAAGAGACAGGTTTTCAACCCGCCCTGCTATATCGACGTGCATAGGCTTCCCCGTATTCGAAGACTTATGGTTCTTTGGGTTTGCGCCGCATCGGCATTTACCGTCATGAGCCAACAGGTTCCTGCCCGCGATGCATAACGCAGTCAACGCGATTCCTTGCAAGTCTACCTTGAAGCAAGGAAGCCAATGTCATTTTCTTTCAATGACACGCGTCCTTTATCTG
>NZ_BCPP01001708.1:0-546 GCF_016586125.1 Burkholderia sp. E168m23 | reverse complement strand
CACGAGCCGCATGTCGTCGAGCAGCGGCGTGAGGTCGAGCAGCGCGTCCGGTGCGGCGACGCCCGCGCGTGCCTGTGCGCGCACCGCGTCGATCCAGCCGGCGAGCTGGCGCTCGAAGTCGGCCGATGCGCCGAACCGGTAGTGCACGGTGCCCGCATCGGCGAGCAGGCGCGGCATCTCGGTGTCGATCACGTCGGTCGCGAAGGCCGCGTCGAAGCCGAACGCGTCGCGCGCGGCGTCGGGGCCGTAGTGAAAGCCTTCCCAGATCTCGCGGTCGACGTTCTTGGCGCGGCAGAACAGGATCGATTCCGGCGCGCCGTGCGGCGCGGCCGCGTTCAGCACGAGCACGGCGTCCGGCTCGGTGAAGCCCGTCAGGTAATGGAAGTAGCTGTCGAACCGGTACGGGTAGGCCGTATCGCGGTTGCGCAGCATTTCCGGCGCGGTGGGGACGATGGCGACGCCGCCGCCCGCGGCACGCAGTGCGGCAAGCACGCGTTCACGGCGCTGGCGGTAGACGTCGACGGCGATGGCGGTATCGAGGGGCGC
>NZ_BCPP01001707.1:0-549 GCF_016586125.1 Burkholderia sp. E168m23 | reverse complement strand
GCCAGTCGGCGCATTGGCCGACGGCGGCGTGCTCGCGCAGCCGGCGAGCGCGAGCGCCGCGCCGGCCGCGGCCAGCGTGCGCTGCGCGCGGGAGGACAGGGAAAACATCGGGAACATCTGCATCAGAGGCCGTTGATCTGCAGGCGTTTCAGCGTCTGCACGAGCGTTTCGTTGTCGGGCTCGAGCTTCTGCGCGGCACGCCACGCGTTGCGCGCGTCGTCCTGCGCGCCGCTCTTCCACAGCACTTCGCCGAGATGCGCGCCGATTTCGGCGTTCGGCTGCAGTTCGTATGCACGCTGCAGCACCTTCGTCGCCCCGGCCGTGTCGCCCATCCGGTACTTCACCCAGCCGAGGCTGTCCATGATGTACGCGTCGTTCGGCGCGAGCGCCATCGCCTTGTCGATCAGCTTGCTGGCCTCGGGCAGGCGCTGGTTGCGATCGGCGAGCGAATAGCCGAGCGCGTTGTAGGCCTGCGGGTTGTCGGGCTGCGTACGGATCAGCTCGCGCAGTTGCTTTTCCATCGTCGCGTAGTGGCCGGTCTTTTCGGCC
>NZ_BCPP01001706.1:0-550 GCF_016586125.1 Burkholderia sp. E168m23 | reverse complement strand
CCCCGTATAACTTCGTATAATGTATGCTATACGAAGTTATTACGAATATCGCCGATGCCGTGAAATACGACTGCTTTCATGTCAGGCCCTCCTTGTCGAAAGCGGAAACGGTGAAGGTCACCGTCGAGCCGATCGAGCAAGGCATGCGCCTGTGGAGCGCGCGCGGCGCGCCGTTGGAGAGCAGGCGGGAAGCGCTTCGCTTTCGGGAAGGGCCGGCGCGTCAGTCCGTCGCCGGACCGCGCTCGCCGCTGCCGTCGCGCGCGTTCGAGATCGCTTCGACGAGCTTCAGTTCGTCGTCGATCGACAGCGTCGTGTCGGCCACTTCGCCGCCCAGCGGCGCGAGCGCCGCGCTCAGCGCATAGATGTCGAGCTGCGTCGCGGCCAGCCCGAGCGACACGGTGCCGGGGCGCGCCTTGCGCGCGACGCGGTCGGTCAGCGCATCGTCCACCGGCCGCTCGCGCCACGCGTCGAGCGACGATTCGACGTGCGCGACCACGCTGTCGAGCAGCGAACCGGACGACACGCGGCCCGGATCGACTGCATGCGTGCG
>NZ_BCPP01001705.1:0-550 GCF_016586125.1 Burkholderia sp. E168m23 | reverse complement strand
ACGCAGTTCGACGAAGCGCGCGTGGAGGTCGTGCAGTCGCGCGTCACGGGCTACATCGACCATTTGTATGCACGCGCGCCGATGCAGCGCATCGCGAAGGGCGCGCCGGTCGCATCGTTGTTCGTGCCCGACTGGCTCGCGCCGCAGGAGGAATATCTCGCGCTGAAGCGCGGCGGCATGGACGGCAACCTGCTCGATGCGGCGCGCGCACGAATGCGCGCGCTGTCGATTCCGGACGGGATGATCGCGAATCTCGATCGTACCGGCCGCGCGCAGACGCACGTCGTGCTGAGCGCGCCGGAGACGGGCGTCGTCAGCGAGTTGAACGTGCGCGACGGCGCGATGGTCGCGCCCGGCCAGACGCTCGCGAAGATCGCCGGGCTGGCGACGCTGTGGCTGGTCGTCGAGGTGCCGGAAGCGCTCGCTTTGAACGTGCAGCCGGGAATGTCGGTCGACGCGACGTTCGCGGGCGATCCGGCCCGGCATTTCAGCGGCCGCATCCGCGAAGTGCTGCCCGGCATCAGCACGGGCAGCCGCACGCTGCAGGCGC
>NZ_BCPP01001704.1:0-553 GCF_016586125.1 Burkholderia sp. E168m23 | reverse complement strand
GTATCCGAATCGCTTCGTTGACGCACGCCGGCACGGCCTCGTAGATTCGCGTTTTGACCGAATCAGGGGCCGTGCCGTGACGACTACCGCCATCCGCGACGCCGCAACGCTTTCCGCCGGGCATCCCGCCTTGCGGCCGGACGGCGCGGCGCAGCATTTCGACATCGTGCCGTTCGACGCGCCGCTCGGCGCCGAGGTGATCGGCCTGAACCTGTCGCAACCGCTTGGCGCCGACGATTTCGCGCGCATCCATCGCGCGCATCTCGATCACCACGTGCTGGTGTTTCGCGACCAGCGCATCACGCCGGACGAGCACATCGCGTTCAGCCGCCGCTTCGGCCCGCTGCAGATTCACGTGCTGCACCAGTTCGCGCTGGCCGGCCACCCGGAAGTGCTGACCGTGTCGAACATCGTCGAGAACGGCAAACCGGTCGGGCTCGGCGACGCCGGCCATTTCTGGCATTCCGACCTGTCGTACAAGGAAAAACCGAGCCTCGGCTCGCTGCTGCACGCGCAGGAGTTGCCGGCGGAAGGCGGCGACACGCTGTTCGCG
>NZ_BCPP01001703.1:0-553 GCF_016586125.1 Burkholderia sp. E168m23 | reverse complement strand
TTCATCTGCGAACGCTCGGTATCGCCGGCCGTATCGCGATCGGCCTGCGACGCCGGCGCGAGGCGCGCGCGCTCGATCGCATCGAGGTACTCGGGCGTCACCGCGCCGGTGATGTAGTTGCCGTCGAAACACGACGCCTCGAAGTGCTCGAGCTTCGGGTTGATGTCGCGCACCGCGCGGCGCAGATCGTCGACGTCCTGATAGATCAGGTGGTCGGCGCCGATGATCTTCGCGACTTCTTCGTCGGTGCGGCCGTGCGCGACGAGTTCGCCACGCGTCGGCATGTCGATGCCGTACACGTTCGGGAACTTCACGGGCGGCGCCGCCGACGCGAAGATCACCGACTTCGCACCCGCATCGCGCGCCATCTGCACGATTTCGTGCGAGGTCGTGCCACGCACGATCGAATCGTCGACGATCAGCACGTGCTTGTCCTTGAACTCGATGCTCATCGCATTGAGCTTCTGGCGCACCGACTTCTTGCGCACGGCCTGCCCCGGCATGATGAAGGTCCGGCCGACGTAGCGGTTCTTGAAGAAGCCTTCGCGATACT
>NZ_BCPP01001702.1:0-556 GCF_016586125.1 Burkholderia sp. E168m23 | reverse complement strand
CGTTCTGCAAACCGTTGACGAGGTTCGTGATCGGCGTGATCGGGCTGCCGCCGCCTGCACCCGACAGCGTGCCGACGACCTGGTTCACGACGCCCTGCACCGGCGCCAGCGGGTTCGCGCCGCTGAGCGCGCCCGTCACCGAGTTCAGTGCGTTCGTCAGCGCACCCGCAGGATCGCCGTTGCCGAGCGTGCCGGCGAGTTGCGTGACGACGCCTTGCACCGGCGCGAGCGGGCTGCCTGCACCGCCGACGTTGCCCAGCGTGCCAGTGATCGTGTTGACCGCGTTGCTCAGTGCGCCGGTCGGGTTGCCGCTGCCGAGCGTGCCCGTGACCTGGTTCACGATGTTCTGGATCGGGGTGATCGGGTTCGCGCCGCCGCCGAGGTTGCCCAGGGCGCCGGTTACGGTGCCGAGGGCGCCGGTCAGTGCGCCAGCGGGGTTGCCACCGCCGATGCCGCCCAATGCGCCCGTCACCGTGCCGAGGGCGCCGGTCAATGCGCCGGCCGGGTTACCGCCGCCAACACCGCCCAATGCGCCTGTCACCGTGCCGAGGGCGCC
>NZ_BCPP01001701.1:0-559 GCF_016586125.1 Burkholderia sp. E168m23 | reverse complement strand
ACCTGGCCGTGGTGTTCGTGATCGGCTTCGTGATCAGCGCGGCGATGCTGGTGATCATCCGCAACGTGCGCGGCAGCCTCGGCGGCGAGCCGGACGAAGCGGCCGCGCTCGCGGCGCGCATCGCGCAGGGCGACCTCACGCTGCCGGTGCCGGTGCGCGCGGGCGACCGCACGAGCATGATGGCCGCGATGCACGACATGCAGGCGCGGCTGCAGGCGACGATCGGCGGGATTCGCCAGTCGGCCGAAGCGATCGCGTCGGCGAGCCGCCAGATCTCGGCCGGCAACGACGACCTGTCGCAGCGCACCGAGGAGCAGGCCGCGTCGCTCGAGGAAACGGCTGCGAGCATGGAGCAGCTGACCGCGACGGTGAAGCAGAACGCCGACAACGCGCGGCAGGCGAGCGGGCTCGCGAACAACGCGTCGGACATCGCGCGCACCGGGAGCGACGTCGTGAACCGCGTGATCGGCACGATGGGCGAGATCGACGACAGTTCGCGCAAGATCGCCGACATCATCGGCGTGATCGAGGGCATCGCATTCCAGACCAACATCCTCGC
>NZ_BCPP01001700.1:0-559 GCF_016586125.1 Burkholderia sp. E168m23 | reverse complement strand
GAGCGATACCAAGCTCCTTGAACCGGGCTGCCTTGGCAGGCGTCAGATACATCTCAAGGCACACCAGCGAATCCATCTCGCGCGGCGAACCGATGACGAGGTGCCATCCCACTGGATATCCGGTGCAGACGTCAATTGCGAGCACCAGATAGATGGTCCGGGCGATGCCATGGGGCGTACGAACAACGAATGGCAGGTGAAGAGCATCCTGCTCAATCCGTGCGAACGGGAACGCTGCCCGTAACCGTTGCTTCGCGAACGACTTGCCGGCGACCCGGTTTAGCGGGTCCATCCGGTCGTATTCGGCATCGACGGTCAGGTCATGAATCCTGGCACACACGAACTTCCGACTAATAGCGTGCCTGGCAATGTGCAGGCCACGACGACGAGCTTCACGGTTGATGTATCTAGTCAGGTCGAGGACAGTCCACCCGGATTCCGTGACCAGAAATCGGTCCTGGATGACCTCTTCGACAAATTCGACGAGGTCTTTTGAATATCTGGCCGTCGCATTGCCCTTATTTTTGTCACCCTTGAGAACCGGCAAGCCGAGCAGTTG
>NZ_BCPP01001699.1:0-558 GCF_016586125.1 Burkholderia sp. E168m23 | reverse complement strand
GGCATGTACCACCTGTTCTGATTCACTCAACGAGACCCCGCCATGAAGACCCTGTCCCCGGATGCCTCACTCTCACCCGACGGCCGCGCGTCGACGTTCGCGCGCTCGACGCTGGTCGCGCTCGTCGTGTTCGCGGCCATCACGCCGCTGTTGCTGCTCGTGGCGCCCGCCGTTGCCGGTCAGCTCGCGACGCAGCTCGGCTTGTCCGCGTCGCAGATCGGCACCTACTTCTTCGTGGAACTCGGCGCGTTCAGCCTCGCGACCGCGCCGTCGTACCTGTGGCTCGGCCGCATCGACGCGCGCCGCGTCGCCGCGTTCGCCGTCGTGCTGTTCGGCGCGGGCAACCTGCTGACCGCGCTGTGGATGCCGGGCTTCGCCGCGCTGCTCGCGCTGCGCGCCGTCACCGCGCTCGGCGGCGGCTCGCTGATGGTGCTCTGCATGACGAGCGCGGCGACGAGCCAGAACAGCGACCGCGTATACGGCCTGTGGGTCGTCGGCCAGTTGATCGCGGGCGCGATCGGCCTGTTCGTGTTGCCGCACGTGTTCGCCGCGTTCGGG
>NZ_BCPP01001698.1:0-559 GCF_016586125.1 Burkholderia sp. E168m23 | reverse complement strand
TGCGCGTGCGCACGTCGGCGTCGAACAGCGCATCGATCGTGCGCGGCAGCCGCTGCCGCCAGTTCGGATGGCCGCACGGTGGGCCTGGCAGGTTTGGCTGCGCGTCGAGGGCGAGCAGATCCTCGAGCGGCAGCAGCGCGAGCGGCGACGGGCTGCTTGCGACGTAGCCGAGGATCGCATTCACCGGCGGCATGTCGGTTGGCGGCACCGCGGCGCCTGCCGGCGCGCACCCGGCTGCTTGCAGCGCGCGCCACAGCGCCGCGCGCTCGGCGGCGCGTTCCGCATGCGCGGCGAGCAGTTCGGGAGGCGGCGGAGGCGTCGAGCGATTCGAATCGGGGCGCTGCACGGTGTCGTGACCGTACGCCATGCTTTGCACGATCTCGTCCGAATCGTGCGCGCTCGCGTCGTCCGGCTCTGGCGCGGCGATGTCGCGAGGTTGCGTTTCGTCGCGCCGCTTCGCGGCTTCCGCCTCGGCTGCGACACGCCGCCATCCGAGATCGACGCCGCGCCACCAGCCGGCCACGGTCGGCAAATCGTGCGTCGAGGTCATCGCGATCGC
>NZ_BCPP01001697.1:0-561 GCF_016586125.1 Burkholderia sp. E168m23 | reverse complement strand
CGCGGCGCCCGTACCGAGATTGACCGCATTGCCGACCGACAAGGTCGCATTCGTATCGAGCGTGGCCGCGCCCCCGACGTTCAGCGCACCGAAGCCGAGTGCCCCATTGTTGCCGAGCACCAGGCCGCCGCTATTGAGGTTCGTCCCGCCGGAATAGGTGCTCGCGCCGTTCAGCGTCTGCGTGCCGGTGCCCGCGAGCGTCAGGCTGCCGGTGCCGCCGATCGCGCCGCTGAACGTGCCGCTGGCGGTCCCGCCCAGCGTCAGCGCGTTGCCGCCGAGGTTGAGGTTCGTGCCCGTGACACCCGACAGCGCACCGAGCGTCTGGCCGCCCGTCGCGGCGCTCAGGTCCAGCATCGCACCGGCGCCTGCGAGGTTCATCGTGCCGGTCGACGCGAGACTGCCGCCCGCGCCGATCGCCAGCGTGCCGCCGTTGACCGTCGTGCCGCCCGTGTAGGTATTCACGCCGGTCAGCGTGGTGGTGGCCGCACCGTCCTTCACGAGGCTGCCCGCGCCGGAAATCGCGCCGCCCAGTGCGAGATTGTTGCTGCCGCCCAGCGTCAG
>NZ_BCPP01001696.1:0-563 GCF_016586125.1 Burkholderia sp. E168m23 | reverse complement strand
AAAGCCGCGAGCGCGTGCGTGCCGCGCTGCAGAACTGCGGGTTCGAATTCCCGGTGCGCCGCATCACCGTCAATCTCGCGCCGGCCGATCTGCCAAAGGAATCGGGCCGCTTCGATTTGCCGATCGCGCTCGGCATCCTCGCCGCGAACGGCCAGATCCCGGCCGACGCGCTGGCCGGCCGCGAATTCGCCGGTGAGCTGTCGCTGACGGGCGCACTGCGGCCGATGCGCGGCGCGTTCGCGATGGCGTGCGGCGCCGCGCGGGACCGGCGTGCGGAGGAATCCGGCGCGGGCCTCGCCGGCGGCCCGGGCCTGGATGCCGGCGAGACGCGCGCTTGCACCGTGACGTCGCGCTCGCCCGAGTTGTACCTGCCGCTCGACAGCGCCGCCGAGGCCGCGCTCGTGCCGGGCGTGACCGTATTCGGTGCACGCGACCTGCCCGCGCTGTGCGCGCACCTCGCCGATGCGCCGGACGGGCGGCTCGCGCCGGTCGCGGCGCCCTGCCTCGACGGCCTGCCGGCACCCGCCGCGCCCGACCTCGCGGACGTCGTCGGCCAGCGCGGC
>NZ_BCPP01001695.1:0-570 GCF_016586125.1 Burkholderia sp. E168m23 | reverse complement strand
AGTTCCGAGCGCGCGCCGGCATCGTTCCACAGCTGGTCGCCGGTCGTCAGCGGCCGGTTCACCGCCGCATACGACCACGCGTCGGTGCCGGCCGGTTCGGTCGTCACGGCGCCCGACAGGTAATTGAGCCGCGCGACGCGCCCGGGCGGATCGCCGCCCGGTTGCCGTGCCGCGGCCATATTCGCCGGTGCATCGGCCGATTGCGCGAAGGCGGGCGGCAGCGCCGCCAGCGCGACGAACGCGAGCAGCGTGTAGCGGGCGGTGCGCTTGAGCGTGAACAGGGGGGCCATGGTGAGCGTCATCGTTGTGATCGCGGCGCGTCGATTCGTGCCGTCCAGTTCACGATATCCGCTTGGCCTGTTTCAAGGCACGGTGTTTTGTAAATCGAATGGCACGCGATGTAACAAAACCTGTCCATCGCGCGCCGTTGTCGTGCAGCTGCAATGCCGGCGTCAAGCGGACGTAAGCCACGCGTCGAAAACCTGCTGCCCGGGCACCGTGACGCGCAGCACGCGCGGGCGGGCAGCGCGTTCGATCCAGCCGTGGGCGCAGAAGCTGTCGAGCAGCGCC
>NZ_BCPP01001694.1:0-571 GCF_016586125.1 Burkholderia sp. E168m23 | reverse complement strand
CGGACCATTGCCGCATCGGTACCCGGTGCGTACGTGCAGGTCGTTGGTTACACCGACAACGTACCGGCTGGAGCGATATCCCGGGGCAACAATCAGGCGCTTTCAGAGGCTCGGGCTCGAGAGGTCGCGCGGATTTTCGCGGCCGCGGGAGTGCCGATGCAAAACATCTCGGCAACCGGACAGGGGGATGCCGATCCACTTGCCGACAACGGCACGGCGCCGGGCAGGTCACGAAATCGCCGGGTCGAAGTGACCGTATCGAATTGAGCGACGCGTCGGGACGCCGCCCGATTCGGCGATACAACGGACCTGTCTGTTGCAGCAGGCATGGTGGGATGCTCAATCCGCCTGACGCCCCCGCCCCCTGTTCAACACCGCATACGCCGCCGACCCGATCACGATCCCCCAGAACGCCGACCCGAGTCCGAGCCACGTCATCCCCGACGCGGTCGCAAGAAACGTGATCATCGACGCTTCGCGATGGTTCTCGTCCTCGAAGATTCCGTGCACGTTCGCGCTGATCGCGCCGATCAGCGCGAGCCCCGCCAGGATCGCGACGAACGCCTTCGGC
>NZ_BCPP01001693.1:0-571 GCF_016586125.1 Burkholderia sp. E168m23 | reverse complement strand
TGAACGCCGGATTGCCGTTGCCGCCGCTCACGCTCTGGTAAGTGCCTTCGAGATACGCGTCCGTGCGCTTCGACAGCACGTAGCCGGCCTGCGCGACGACCTGGTTCCATTTCGGGCGCGTCTGGCCCGTGCGGGTGTCGAAGCGGCCCATCGTGTACGTGTACGCGGCGGCGACGCTCAGCGCGCGCGTGACGAAGTAGCGTCCGTCGATCGAGAAGTTGTCGAACACCAGCGATTCGCCCTTCAGCGGCGCGATGTTGCCGCCCTGGAGCACGCCCGTCACACCGTCGGTGGCGGAATGCGACCACGCCGCGCCGACCGAGTGCGGGCCGAACGCATAACGGCCGGCCATCGCCCAGATCTGCTGGTTGCCGCCCGTGATCGTCGCCGAGCCGTCGACCGTGCTCAGCGCGCCGTCCGGGTTCGGCGCGTTGCGGTCGCGGCTGATCTTCAGGTAGCCGGCGCCGAGCTTCACCGGCCCGTTCTCGTACGACACCCCCGTGCTCCACACCGCATTGTTGGAGAACTGGCCGGCCGCGTTCGAGAAGCCGACCATCGCGCCGAATCTCAA
>NZ_BCPP01001692.1:0-572 GCF_016586125.1 Burkholderia sp. E168m23 | reverse complement strand
GCGTTTTCGCCGCGTTGTGGCAACCGGCCAGCAGGACGAAAGTTGCCAGGACCGCAATTCGGTTCATTTTGCTCATCGTTCTTCTCCAGCGGTTGACTGCGTTGAAAGCGGGGCGCGTGCCATTCGCACGCAACCGTCCGGCCGCCATGGCGCGAAAGGTCCGGCTCCGTTGCCGTGATGCAGGCTCGTAAGCCGGTGGTGCGCCAAATGAAAGAATGTTGCGACCGGAACGCCGGATCGAGGCGTCGCTGCAAACAGATTAGGAAAAATGTCACAACGTGCCCAGTTTCTCCGCATTTTTTGCGCAAACGCGACAGTCGGGAGGCATTCTTGCTTGCGCCGGCGGTGCGCGGCAAGCGACGCCTGCCACAGCGAAAAAGGCCGCGCACGGGGCGCGGCCTTGTCGTTGCCGGTCATGGCGATCGGGTGATGCGGGAAGCATTCGCCGGATACAGTCGGTCGACCGCGTGACGCCGCGGCGCACGCCGTATCGTCAGAACTTGTGCCGCAGCCCCAGTGCGACGACGACCTGGTTGCTGTTCGCGGAAGGCGTCAAGGTCCAGACGGTCGCG
>NZ_BCPP01001691.1:0-575 GCF_016586125.1 Burkholderia sp. E168m23 | reverse complement strand
CGACGATCTCGGCGTTGCGGGCGTGCCGGCCAGCGTGCGCGGCGTCGGCTACAAACTGTGGAGCGGCGAGTGAGACTCGATGGCCTGAGCCGCCAGATCGCGCTGACGATGGGCGCGATCGCCTTCGGCATCACGGTGCTGATCGTCGTGACGGCCTATGCGTTCTACTACCTGCTGTACCAGTACTCGCCGCAATCTTTCCAGGCGGTGAGCTGGCTTCCGAGCGGGCCGGAGTGGGTGTGGATCATCTCGACCACGCTGGTCGGCCTGTTGATCGCGGTCATCGTTGCGATCAACCTGTCGCGCCGCATCCTCGTGCCGCTGAATTCGGTCACGGACAGCATCCGCCGCGTCGCGCGGGGCGATCTCGGGGCGCGCGCGGTCGCCGGCGATCGTTCGTTGAAGGAAGCGGCGCTGCTCGCCGACAACTTCAACGCGCTCGCAAGCGAACTGCAGCGCGTGACCGACGAGCAAACCTTCTGGAACGCGGCGATCGCGCACGAGCTGCGCACGCCCGTGACCGTGCTGCGCGGGCGCTTGCAGGGGCTCGCCGAAGGTGTGTTCACGCCGAGCGA
>NZ_BCPP01001690.1:0-576 GCF_016586125.1 Burkholderia sp. E168m23 | reverse complement strand
CAGGGGAAACTCGACGATTTCTGGCATGGCGGCGAGCTGCCGGACATGCATCTCTATCACGCCTTTCTGGACTACGTGATGCATCACACGCAAATCAACGGCGATTTCTACACCCGAACCGGCATCGAGATGGCGGTCGCGGGGGCGGTCGAGCGCCTGGATCGCGCGGATGCCTGATCAACTGCCGCGAAACATCGTCATCACCGGCGCGAGTGCCGGTCTCGGTCGCGCGCTTGCGCTTGCCTATGCACAGCCCGGCACGACGCTGGGGATCGTCGGCCGCAATTTCTCGGAGGTCGAGAAAACGGCGGCGACTTGCCGCGCGCACGGCGCCATGGTCGAAACGGGTGTCATAGACGTGCGCGATGCCGCGTCGACTGCCGCCTGGCTAACCGACTTCGACACCCGCCACCCGATCGACCTGCTGATCGCGAACGCCGGGGTGGCCAGCACGATCGCCCATGCGGACGACTGGGAAGACCTGGCGCGCACGGCTCGCGTCATCGACACGAATCTCTACGGCGCATTGCATACGGTCCTGCCGGTCATCGACCGGATGCGCGAGCGCAGGCGCGG
>NZ_BCPP01001689.1:0-576 GCF_016586125.1 Burkholderia sp. E168m23 | reverse complement strand
TCCGATGCCGGATCATCCCCAGGTAGACGAACAGGATGTGAGCGCGCTGAAAGCCAAGGTGCTCGCATCGGGTCTGTCGGTCTCAGAACTGGTCTCCACTGCGTGGGCGTCGGCTTCGACGTTCCGCGGTTCGGACAAGCGCGGCGGAGCGAACGGCGCGCGTGTGCGTCTCGCGCCACAGAAGGACTGGGAAGTGAACCAGCCGGCGCAACTGGCCACGGTGCTGGAGGTGCTGGGCGCGCTGCAGGTGGAATTCAACCGTGCGGCCACGGGCGGCAAGCAGGTTTCGCTGGCCGACCTGATCGTGATCGCGGGGAATGCGGGTGTCGAGCAGGCCGCAGCAGCAGCCGGGGTCGAGATCACGGTGCCGTTCACGCCGGGGCGCGGCGACGCAAGCGCCGAGCAGACGGATGTCGATTCGATGGCGGTTCTCGAGCCGATCGCTGACGGCTTCCGCAACTACCTGAAAGGTGCTTATACGATCCCGGCAGAGAAGTTGCTGATCGACAAGGCGCAACTGCTTTCGCTATCGGCGCCGGAGATGACGGTGCTGATCGGTGGCCTGCGCGTGCTCGG
>NZ_BCPP01001688.1:0-576 GCF_016586125.1 Burkholderia sp. E168m23 | reverse complement strand
AGCAAGGCAAGGCGATTCCGCCGCACTGGGCGATCGACGCGGACGGCCAGCCGACCACCGACCCGAAGGCCGCGCTGCAAGGCGCGATGCGCACGTTCGGCGGCCACAAGGGTTCGGCGCTCGCGGCGATGGTCGAGCTGCTCGGCGGCGCGCTGATCGGCGACATGACGAGCCGGGAATCGATGGACTTCGACGAAGGCGTCGGCGCGACGCCGTGCCACGGCGAACTCGTGATCGCGTTCGATCCGAAGGTGTTTCTCGGCGACGATCTCGACGCGGGGCTCGCGCGCGGCGAGCGGATGTTCGAATCGATCGTCGCGCAGGGCGCGCGGCTGCCGTCGCAACGGCGCTTCGACGCCCGCGCGCGCAGCATCGCGAACGGCGTGCGGATTCCGAAGGCGCTGTACGACGAGATCCTGACGCTGCTCGACTGACGCGCGATCGAGCGGCACGGCGCGGCTTCATCGTCGGCAGAACGGGCAATGAAGCCGCCGGCGGGCCTGTGGCGATGGACTGCTTCGGGCGTCGGGCGTCGGGCGTCGGGTCGGGCTTGGGGCTTGGGGCTTGGGGCTTGGG
>NZ_BCPP01001687.1:0-578 GCF_016586125.1 Burkholderia sp. E168m23 | reverse complement strand
AAGCGCGGCCGCAACCGGCTGCTCGGCATGCTCGCGGCCGACCTGACCAATCCTTACACCGTCGAAGTGCTGCAGGGCGTCGAGGCCGCGTGCCATGCGCTCGGCTACATGCCGCTCATCTGTCACGCGGCGAACGAAGTCGAGATGGAGCGCCGCTTCCTGCAGCTGCTCACGACCTACCGCGTCGAAGGGCTGATCGTCAACGCGCTCGGCGCCGAGGAAGACGTGCTGCGCCCGCTGCGCGGCGCCGGCATTCCGGCCGTGCTCGTCGACCGCACGGTCGAGGGCTTCGAGGCCGACCTGATCGGCCTCGACAACACCGACGCGATCGAGACGGCGCTCGCGCACCTGATCGAGCACGGTTTCGACGCGATCCATTTCGTCGTGCAGCCGTTCGAGCAGGTCAGCTCGCGGCGCGTGCGCGAGGCCGCGTTCCGCGCGGCGCTGGCCGCACGCGGGCTGCCGGTGCCGTCGACGGTCGTGCTCGACCTGAACGAACCCGACGCGGCCGCGGCGGCGCTCGCCGACGTCGATGCCCGCATCGACGACGCGGCCCGGCGCGGCGTGCGCGCGGCGCT
>NZ_BCPP01001686.1:0-578 GCF_016586125.1 Burkholderia sp. E168m23 | reverse complement strand
GCTCGGCAGCGGCAATCCGGCCGGTGCACTGACGGGCGCGCTGAACTCGGTGACGGGTGCCCTCGGCAACCTCGGCGGCTCCAATCCGCTGGCGCCGGTGCAAGGCGTCGTCAACCAGGTGGTTGGCACACTGTCCGGTGCGGCCGGCAATAGCCCGATCGCCCCGATCACGAACCTCGTGAGCGGCCTGACGGGCGGCGGCAACCCGGCCGGCGGCAACCCGGCCGGCGCACTGACCGGTGCGCTCGGTTCGGTGACGGGCGCACTCGGGTCCGGTCCGGCGGCGCTCGGCCAGGCGGCCGGCGCGCTGTCGGGGGCGGCCGGTTCGACGGCAGCGGCGGGCGGCAGCCTGCTCGGCGCGGGCGCGAATGCGGCCGGCGGTACGGCCGGCGCGGTCGGTTCGCTGCTGACGACGGGCGCCAACTCGACGGCGACGGTCGTCAATGCGGCCGGCACGTCGGTGGGCACGGTGATCGGTTCCGCGCCGGGCCTGTCGGTGACGCCGCATTCGGGCAACGGCTCGGCGAACAACCCGCTCGCACCGGTGACGACACTGCTTCAGTCGCTGACCGGCGCAC
>NZ_BCPP01001685.1:0-578 GCF_016586125.1 Burkholderia sp. E168m23 | reverse complement strand
CCGACGAGCGCGGGAATCGCATGCGCGGGCAGCGTGGCCGGCCCGTCCGCGAGCACCAGGTGCAAGCCGACCGCGAGCGACGGCAGCCGCCGCGCGCGTTCGATCGCATCCTGCGCGGCGGGGGCGCCGACCATCAGGCTGGCGGCGTTCAGCACGCCGTCGCGGTGCGCGCGCTCGACCGCCGCGTTGACGCGCGGGTGCAGCCCGAAGTCGTCCGCGGTGAAGATCAGCGCCCGCGCCGCCCGCTGCGTCGCCACGGATCAGGCCTCGTGCGCGCGCAGGAAGCGGAAGAACTCGACGCCTTCGCGCAGGCGACGCTTCATCATGTCCCAGCTCGTCAGCATCTCGCGCACGATTTCCCAGATCTTCGACGGACGGAAATAGAACTCGCGATAGAACTGCTCGAGATGGTGGTAGATCTCGTCGCGCGACAGGTGCGCATAGCCGATCGCCGCGAGCTGCACGCCTTCCTTGCTGACCAGGTTGATGGTCTTGTTCTCTTCCATCCAGCCGTTTTCCACGGCCTGCTTGTACAGCGTCGTGCCCGGATACGGCGCGGCGAGGGACACCTGGATCGT
>NZ_BCPP01001684.1:0-580 GCF_016586125.1 Burkholderia sp. E168m23 | reverse complement strand
TTGCCCGTCGTCGACGAGACAGGCGCGCGGCTGCTGTTCGCGGTCGAATCGAACGATGCGGGGCTCACCCGTTTTCCACCATTGATCCGGCTGTCGTGGCGTGCGTATGGTGCATCCGCGACACGCGATGCGCTTCCCGATTTGCGGGCGGCCCAGCGCTGGCGTTTCGTCGTGCGTCTCAAGCGTCCGCATGCCGAGGCCAATCCCGGCGTGCGCGACAGCGAGGCGGCGTGGCTCGCCGCGGGCATTCGTGCGATCGGCTATGTCAGTGCGCCGCGCCGGGCGGTATTGCTCGATGCGCGCGCATCCGGATGGCGTGCATCGATCGATCGGGTGCGCGACACGCTGCGCGCACGCATCGGTGACGTGCTCGGTGCCGATGCAGCGCACCGCGGCATCGTCGCCGCGCTGGCGATCGGCGACCAGTCGGGCATCGGCGACGACGACTGGCGCGTCCTGCGCAATACGGGCACGAGCCACCTGGTCGCGATTTCCGGTCTCCATGTCGGGCTGGTCGGCGCGATCGCCGGCTGGCTCGTGTCGATGGTCTGGCGCCGCGTGCGCTGGCGCGCGCGGGCCG
>NZ_BCPP01001683.1:0-584 GCF_016586125.1 Burkholderia sp. E168m23 | reverse complement strand
CTGCCGCGACATCGAGGTTCATGTGTTTCCCGACACGCCGCGCGGCGCGATGATCGTCGCGCACCTGATCGTCGACGTGCGCGACGCGATGGGCGCGAACACGGTCAACACGATGGCCGAAACCGTCGCGACGCGCATCGAGGCGATTACCGGCGGCCAGGTACGGTTGCGGATACTGTCCAACCTCGCCGACCTGCGGTTGGCGCGCGCAGAGGTACGGTACTCGGCCGCGACGCTCGCGACCGACGATTACGCCGGCGAAGCGGTGATCGACCGCGTGATCGACGCATACGTGTTCGCGGCGACCGATCCGTACCGCGCGGCGACCCACAACAAGGGCATCATGAACGGCATCGATCCGGTGGTGGTCGCGACCGGCAACGACTGGCGCGCGGTCGAGGCCGGCGCGCATGCGTACGCGAGCCGCAGCGGCCGCTATACGTCGCTGACGACGTGGGAGAAGGCCGCGAACGGCGACCTCGTCGGCACGATCGAGATGCCGATGCCGGTCGGGCTCGTCGGCGGCGCGACGAAGACGCACCCGCTCGCGCGCCTCGCATTGAAGATCATGAACGTGACGTCCG
>NZ_BCPP01001682.1:0-585 GCF_016586125.1 Burkholderia sp. E168m23 | reverse complement strand
ATCAGGCCGACGTCGTGGATGTCCGGCACCTTCGAGCAGCCGACGCCCTGTTCGACCCAGCGCACGACGTAGCCGAGGATGCCCTGCGCGTTGTTCTCGACCTCGCTCAGGATCTCGGCCTCGCTCCACGCGGCACGCTCGACGACCGGCACGGTCAGCAGCCCTTCGAGCAGCGCGTCGCGCTCGCTCGCGTACGGTGTCTTCTCGAGTTCCTGCTGGACGGCCTGCACGTCGACGAGGTGGTAGTGCAGCGCGTGCAGCGTCGCGGCGGTCGGCGACGGCACCCAGGCGGTGTTCGCGCCGGCGCGCGGATGCGCGATCTTCTGCTCGAGCATCGCATGCATCAGGTCCGGCATCGCCCACATGCCCTTGCCGATCTGCGCGCGGCCGCGCAGGCCGGCCGACAGGCCCGCGAGCACGTTGTTGCGCTCGTACGACTGGATCCACGCCGACGACTTCATGTCGCCCTTGCGGATCATCGGGCCCGCTTCCATCGCGGTATGCATCTCGTCGCCGGTGCGGTCGAGGAAGCCGGTGTTGATGAACGCGACGCGCGCGGCCGCTGCCGCGATACACGCGGCGAGG
>NZ_BCPP01001681.1:0-591 GCF_016586125.1 Burkholderia sp. E168m23 | reverse complement strand
GCTGGCGACCTGCGCGCAAAAGAGCAAGGATGCCGGCGCCTATCGCAGCGCGCTCGCCATGCTGGTGGCTTATCACCCGAGCCCCGCGTACTGGGAGGAAATGGTCTCGGCGATTCGCGGCAGCCCCGGTTACCTGTCGTCGCTCGACCTCGACATCTACCGATTGCGCCGGGCGGCGGGCTCGCTGACGACGGCCGACGCCTATATGGAGATGACGCAGCTCGCGCTGGTGGCGGGCACGCCGGCCGAAGGCCGGCAGGTGATCGACCAGGGGTTCGCGTCCGGCGTGCTGGGCAAGGACGCGCAGGCGGACCGCGAGAAACGGCTGCGGGCGCTGGCCGACAAGCGCGCGCAGTCGGGCGCGGACGCTGCCGATCCGGTGGCGCCGATCGACGCGGGCATGAATCTGGTGTTTGCGGGCCACGCGGCGCAGGGGCTGTCGATGATGGAGCAGGCGATCGCGAAGGGCGGGCTCGAGCATCCCGATGTGGCGCGGCTGCGGCTCGGCGAAGCGTACTACGTGGCGGGCGAGAAGGCGCATGCGGTCCAGGTGCTGCGGACGGTGAAGGGTACCGACGGATCGGGGGATCT
>NZ_BCPP01001680.1:0-596 GCF_016586125.1 Burkholderia sp. E168m23 | reverse complement strand
ACGTTCTTGTCGCCGAACGTCTCGCCGATCTGCACGACCAGCTTGCGGCCGCGCCGCAGCGCCGCCGGCGTGTCCGGGTCGGCTTCCGCGCCGGCCTTCAGCCACGGCTCGCTCGGATGGCGTCGGCCGCGCGCGTCGCTGCCCATGTTCGGCGCGCCGCCGAAGCCGGCGATCCGCTCGGCGGTGACCGTCGACGAATGGCCGGACAGGTCGATCTGCAGCGTCGAGCCGATGAACATGTCGCACGCATAGAGGCCGGCCGTCTGGCAGAACGCCCGGTTCGAGCGCAGCGACCCGTCGGGGCCCGTGAACCACACGTCGGAGCGCGCGCGGATGTAGTCGTCCATCCCGACCTCGGAGCCGAAGCAGTGGACCTGCTCGACCCAGCCCGATTCGATCGCGGGAATCAGCGTCGGGTGCGGATTGAGCGCCCAGTGCGTGCAGACCTTGCCCTTCAGCCCGAGCTTCGCGCCGTAGGTCGGCAGCAGCAGCTCGATCGCGGCCGTGTTGAAGCCGATCCCGTGGTTCAGGCGCTTGATCCCGTACGGCTCGTAGATGCCCTTGATCGCGAGCATCGCGGTGAGGATCTGCGTTTC
>NZ_BCPP01001679.1:0-599 GCF_016586125.1 Burkholderia sp. E168m23 | reverse complement strand
TTGGAAAACACAGCACGCAGATGTACCGATTTATTCCCCGATAGCTCAGTCGGTAGAGCGCCGGACTGTTAATCCGTAGGTCCCTGGTTCGAGCCCAGGTCGGGGAGCCAAATAGCGAAAGGCCCGTCATGCGACGGGCCTTTTGTTTTTCCGGCCACCGTTCCGTCTTTCTGCTTTTCGTGGCCCGGTCATGCGCATGCTAGAGTCTCTGTCCCGCATTCGCATCCGGTTCCGTCGATGAAGCATCGTCTCCTGCGCTCCGCGCCCCTCGCCCTCCTGCTCTCCGCCTTCGCCGCGGCACCGTTCGCGCATGCGGAGGAAGTCGGCAGCGTCAACACCCATTTCCGCGTCACGGGCTCCGACCGCGTGGTCGTCGAGGCCTATGACGATCCGGTCGTGACCGGCGTGACCTGCTACGTGTCGCGCGCCCGCACCGGCGGGATCAAGGGCACGCTCGGCGTGGCCGAGGACCCCAGCGAAGCGTCGATCGCGTGCCGACAGGTCGGCCCGATCAGCTTCAAGGAACCGGTCAAGCAGCAGGCCGACGTATTCAGCGAACGCATGTCGTTCATCTTCAAGACGCTGCACGTCGTGCGCGT
>NZ_BCPP01001678.1:0-600 GCF_016586125.1 Burkholderia sp. E168m23 | reverse complement strand
CGGTGAATCCGCTCGAAGCCTTCGGCGGCAATCGCCTCGACGCCCGCGAGCCGCACGCCCTTCGCGGCCCAGTCGCGCGACGAGCCCTGGCCGTAGTCGGCGCCGGCCACGACGATCAGCGGCTGCTTGCGATTCATGTACGTCTCGATCGCTTCCCACATCCGCATGACCTTGCCTTCCGGCTCGACGCGCGCGAGCGAGCCCTTCTTCACCGCGCCGTCGACGACCGCCATCTCGTTGACGAGCGTCGGGTTCGCGAAGGTCGCGCGCTGCGCGGTCAGGTGGTCGCCCCGGTGCGTCGCGTACGAGTTGAAGTCTTCTTCCGGCAGGCCCATCTTCGCGAGATATTCGCCGGCCGCGCTATCGAGCAGGATCGCGTTCGACGGCGACAGGTGGTCGGTCGTGATGTTGTCGCCGAGCACCGCGAGCGGGCGCATGCCCTTGAGCGTACGTTCGCCGGCCAGCGCGCCTTCCCAGTACGGCGGACGGCGGATGTACGTGCTCTGCGCGCGCCAGTCGTACAGCGGCGCCGCGCGTTCGCCCGCGTCGGCGCTGCGTGCGAACATCGGCTCGTAGACCTTGCGGAACTGCTCGGGCTTC
>NZ_BCPP01001677.1:0-599 GCF_016586125.1 Burkholderia sp. E168m23 | reverse complement strand
GGCGCGGGCGGCTGCCGCCCGCGCCGACCGCCAGCGTGCTGCCGCCGCCGATCGTCGTGCTGCCGGTGTAGGTGTTCGCGCCCGACAGCGTCGTCGTCGAAGGACCATTGACCGCGAGGTTGCCGCTGCCGCCGATCGCGCCGCCCAGACCCAGATTGTTCGCACCGCCAACCGTCAGCGTCGAACCCGCGCCGAGATTCACCGCGTTGCCGAGCGTCGTGCCGGGCGTGCTCGCGGCCAGCGTGCCGCCTGCGCCGCTCGTGTTCAGCGCACCCGTGCCGAGCGCCGAGCCGTTGCCCGCCACCAGCGTGCCGCCGCCGCTCAGGGTCGTGCCGCCCGTGTACGTGTTGTTGCCGGTCAGCGTTTCGGTGCCCGTGCCCGACAACGTGAGACTGCCGCCCGCGCCCGCGATCGTGCCGCCGTACGTGCCGTTGCCCGTGCCGCCGAGCGTCAGGTTGTTGCCGCCGAGGTTCACCGTCGAACCGACGACGCCCGACAGCGTGCCCGTGGTCTGCGGCGTGGTCGCGCCGCTGACGTCGAAGGTCGCGCCCGCACCGGCCAGATTCACCGGGCTGCTGCCTGACAGGCTGCCGCCCGCG
>NZ_BCPP01001676.1:0-604 GCF_016586125.1 Burkholderia sp. E168m23 | reverse complement strand
CCGCGCCGTCGAGCCGGATCTTGGAGGCGGAACGGATGCGTTCCCAGAAATGGTCGATGTCTTTCGGGATGTCGCTGGCGCTGCCGGTCTGGGTAAGATCGCGGACGTTGGCGGCCGACGGCCGAATGCCGAGATCGAAAAACAGCCGCTTGCATGCGTGCAGCGACAATTCCTGGCGCCGCGCACCGCTTGCACGCAGCGATTCCAGTTCTTCCCGAATGACTTGACGCATTTCGTCCAGGGTCATGACCACGCTCACAGACAATGAATTGTGGCAATCATAACGAAATACGTATTACTTGATACCTGTTTCGAGGGTCCGTTGTGAATTTACGTCGTTTTGCACAGAAATCGGATCAGGGAGCCAATCTTGCCGAAGGTGAGCCGGAATTCCGTGAAACAAAGCGAAGAAAGTTATTCAAGTCCTTGTCGCATAAGCATTTTTCAGCGGACCCGGAATTTTGGCCTTTGTTTCACATGACAGCGGAGCTGTTCGCCCGTGGGTGTTCTGGGGTTGAGGTGTCTGTGGAAAACTCGTCAGCCCGATGTCTTGAGAGTATTAGAAGTAAACACCCTTGAACCCTTAGTTAAAAACGTTAACGCC
>NZ_BCPP01001675.1:0-605 GCF_016586125.1 Burkholderia sp. E168m23 | reverse complement strand
GATGATCGGCACCGGCATCGCGCTGTGGTGGCCGCGCGGCGCGGCACGCGTCGGGCGCGCGCTGCGGCCCGACCTGTCGCTGCGCGGCCGGCCGCTGTGGAAGAGCCTTCATGCGACGGCCGGCATCTGGCTCGCGGCCGGCACGATCGCGTTCATCCTGACCGGGCTGCCGTGGTCGGGCTCGTGGGGCAAGAACTTCAAGGCGCTCGCCGCGACAGTGAACCTCGGCGCGCCGGAAGGCGCGTGGGGCGGCGCGTCGATGCGCTCGACGCGTCCGGGTGCCGCCGCGACGGCCGCGCATGCGCCTGCGCAGGCCACCGCGCCGTCCGGCCATCACCACGATTCCGACGAATCGATGCCGGGCATGGTGATGGACGACCTGCCGTTGCCGCAAACGCCGTGGGCGGTCGGCAACGTGCCCGTGCCGCATTCGCCGGCCGCGCCGACGCCCACACCCGCGCCGCTGCCGCTGGCCCGCGCGATCGCGATCGTCGCCGGGCTCGGCGTGACGAGCGGCTACACGCTCGCGCTGCCGTCCGGCCCGGACGGCGTGTTCACCGCGTCGTACTTTCCGGCCGACCCGAAGGCCGAACGCACGATCTACG
>NZ_BCPP01001674.1:0-605 GCF_016586125.1 Burkholderia sp. E168m23 | reverse complement strand
TCTATATCGTGTTCCAGTTGCGCCGGATGCTGCGCAACGAACAGTGACCTTCCGGGAGCTCACTCATCATGTTTCCGACACCCGTTGCCCACTGGAAGCCGATATCGCGCCGGCTGTACAAGCTGTCGCTGCCCGTCGCGCTCGTGATCTGGCTGCTGCCGATGATCGCGGTGTTCGTCACGTCGGTGCGCTCGACGGAGGAACTCGTCGAAGGCCACTACTGGGGCTGGCCGCGGCATTTCTCGATGATCGAGAACTATCGCGACGCGCTGACGACGTCGCCGATGCTGCATTACTTCTGGAACAGCGTGCAGATCACGGTGCCGTCGGTCATCGGCTCGATCGCGCTCGCCGCGATGGCTGGCTTCGCGCTCGCGACCTACCGGTTTCGCGGCAATACCGCGCTGTTCGGCACGTTCGTCGCCGGCAACTTCGTGCCGGTGCAGGTGCTGATGATTCCGGTGCGCGACCTGTCGCTGCGGCTCGGCGTGTTCAACACCGTCGAAGCGCTGATCCTGTTCCACGTCGCGTTTCAGACGGGGTTCTGCACGCTGTTCCTGCGCAACTTCATCAAGCAGTTGCCGTTCGAGCTGATCGAGGCGGCA
>NZ_BCPP01001673.1:0-609 GCF_016586125.1 Burkholderia sp. E168m23 | reverse complement strand
GCGGCCGATTTCCTCGAATACGGCGGTCGCGAGCGCGCTGTACGCGACGAACGCGAGCGGCTGCGTCAGCCAGCCGTCCTCGGGCGTGTGGCTCAGCACGAGCCCGTGGAACGCGCGCTCGAGGATCATCGCAAACAGCGTGAAGACGGTGACGCCGACGATCGTGTCGCGGCGGTTGAGCGCAAGCGGCTTGCGCAGGATGCGGTAGAGGACGAGCGGCAGCAGCGCGATGATCAGCGTGGCGGCGATCAGCGCGGCCAGCGTGACGGGAGCGACAGTCATGTATTTCCTTGGTTCGAAGCAGCGCACCTGACACGCCGCGTGCCCCGAATGATACTCAGCTTGCGGTCGACGCGCGCGCAATCAACTCGCCGGGCAGCATCGCGACGCGCACGTCGCCCGCCGCGCCGTCGATCCGCTCGTGCACGAATTCGACGGCCTTGTAGCCGATTTCGTAGGTCGGCTGACGGATCGTCGTGATGCCGATCAGCTCGGCCCATTCCGGATCGTCGATCGACAGCAGCGCCGCCTTTTGCTGCCATGCGGCGCCGAAGCGCGCGCGCAGGTGGCGCGCGATCGCCAGCGCGACCGGCGCGTTCGCGGCGAACC
>NZ_BCPP01001672.1:0-609 GCF_016586125.1 Burkholderia sp. E168m23 | reverse complement strand
GCATCTCGGGTTCGGACTTCGTCGAAATGTTCGTCGGCGTCGGCGCGGCCCGTGTGCGCGACATGTTCGAGCAGGCGAAGAAGCATGCACCGTGCATCGTGTTCATCGACGAAATCGACGCGGTCGGCCGTCATCGCGGCGCCGGCATGGGCGGCGGCAACGACGAGCGCGAACAGACGCTGAACCAGATGCTCGTCGAGATGGACGGCTTCGAGGCGAATTCGGGCGTCATCGTGATCGCCGCGACCAACCGTTCCGACGTGCTCGACAAGGCGCTGCTGCGTCCGGGCCGTTTCGACCGTCAGGTCTATGTCGGCCTGCCGGACATCCGCGGCCGCGAGCAGATCATGCGCGTGCACCTGCGCAAGGTGCCGATCGCGAACGACGTCGACGCGGCGGTCATCGCACGCGGCACGCCGGGCTTTTCGGGCGCCGATCTCGCGAACCTCGTGAACGAGGCTGCGCTGTTCGCCGCCCGTCGCGGCAAGCGTATCGTCGAGATGCAGGATTTCGAGGACGCGAAGGACAAGATCTTCATGGGTCCGGAGCGCAAGTCGGCCGTGATCCGCGAGGAAGCGAAGCGCGCCACCGCTTATCACGAGTCGGGCC
>NZ_BCPP01001671.1:0-611 GCF_016586125.1 Burkholderia sp. E168m23 | reverse complement strand
GACGGCAGGTCGCCGTAGCCGGCGAAATCGATGCTGCCGTTCGTGAATGCCTCGTTGACGAGCGTGCCGACCGCGGCGGTCGACACCGGCACCCATTGCAGCGTCACGTGTCGCGCGGCGAGCGCTTTTTCGAGCGACTTGTCGGCGTCGATCAGCGCGGATGCGCCCGCGTATTGCGTCTTGCCGCCGCTCGAATACGCGACGACGGCGATTCGCACGACCTTGGGCGCGTCTTGCGCGTGGGCGGCGGGCGTGACGAATGATGCGACGGCCAATGGCAGCGCGGCGAGCAGCGCGCGCAGCGGGCGATGCAGCGACGCGAGGGAGAGTGTGGGTTTCATGATGGTCCGGAGCAGTGAACGTGAAAGGGGCTCACGCGCGCTTCTGCAACGACGGCCGCAGCACGTCGGCGAGCGGGCGCGGATCGATCCAGTCGGCGACGTCGAAATCGGCTTCCAGAAAACCGTGGTCGTGCAGGAACGTCTTGAACTCGTCGAGCGCGGCGACCGATTCGTCGTCGAGATTGATGCCGAGATGCCGGTGCAACTGGTTGCCGTACGCGGCGCGTACCCAGTCGATCGACGACGCGGTTTCGCCGGCCACGTAGTGCG
>NZ_BCPP01001670.1:0-611 GCF_016586125.1 Burkholderia sp. E168m23 | reverse complement strand
CGGCAATGGTGCGGCACTCGGCACGGGCGCGTTGAACGTCGCCGGCGCCGGCGGCACGCTGGCCGCGAGCATCGCCGGCACGACGCTGAACAACGCGGTGAATCTCGGCGCCGGTTCGTCACTGACGCTCGGCGGCACGAACGACCTGGGCCTCGGCGGCATCATCGCCGGTGGCGGCAGTCTCGCGCAAACCGGCAGCGGAACAACCGCGCTCACCGGCGCGAACACGTACACGGGCGGTACGACGCTCGGCGCCGGCGGTCTGTCGGTCGGCAGCAATACGGCGCTCGGCACGGGCGCACTCACCGTCACCGGCAGCGGCGGCGCGCTCAGTGCGAGCACGGCTAACCTGCTGCTGGCGAACGCCGTCGATCTGGGCATCGGCTCGACGCTGCATCTCGGCGGCGCGTTCGACTTCGGCCTGAACGGGACGATTTCCGGCGCGGGCGGCGTGGTGCAGTCCGGCGCGGGCACGACCACGCTCGGCGGCGCGAACACCTACGGCGCGGGACGACGCTGAACAGCGGCGGACTGAGCGTGGGCAGCAATACGGCGCTCGGTTCCGGCGCGTTGAACGTGACCGGCAACGGCACGCGTGAACGCCAGCGTGA
>NZ_BCPP01001669.1:0-618 GCF_016586125.1 Burkholderia sp. E168m23 | reverse complement strand
TGTGATCGTCTACGAGCGCGTTGCGTCGAGCCTGTACTCGGGCCGGATGCTGAAATCGTTCGGGCTCGCCGGCGCGGTGCGGATCTCGCCGCTCCATTGTCATGCGCCGGACGATATCGCGCGATTCCTCGCGATCACCGAAGCGCTCGCGGCACAGCGCTGATCGGCGACACGGCCCGATTGTCCGGGCCGTACCGGTTTCGGCGCGGTTGTCGATCAGCCCGCCGGCGCGACCGATGCGCCCGTGATGCCGTGCCGGCGCAGCGAATCGGCGACGAAGCCCGACGCCTTCATGTCTTCGACGAACGCGGCCAGTGCCGCGGCGGCCGCGTCGCCGCGGCTCTTCGGCACGCCCATCGCCTGCCGGATCACCATGAAGCGCTCGTCGAGCAGGCGCAGGCCGGGCGTTTTCGCGGCGTCGGTTTCGAGCTGCTGCTTCACGCCGGCCGCCACTTCCAGCTGCTGCTCGACGAACGTCGGCACGACGGCTTGCGACGTCGGCGCACGCACGATCTGCGCGGCTTTCAGTTCGCGGGTGAGGAACAGGTCGTACGCGCTGCCCTTGCCGACGGCCACGCGGTTGTGCGGCTGGTCGACGTCCGCGTTGGTGCGGATCGG
>NZ_BCPP01001668.1:0-620 GCF_016586125.1 Burkholderia sp. E168m23 | reverse complement strand
GCCGCGATCACTTCCTGCGCGCTGCGCAGCAGTTCGGTCACAGTGATCACGGACACGAGCGACGTGTCCTTGATCAGGCTGATCAGGCTGTTCGACAGGCTCGGCACCGCGATGCGCAGCGCCTGCGGGCCGATCACGTAGCGCAGCGTCTGCCCCCACGACAGCCCGAGGCTGTACGCGGCGAGCCACTGGCCGCGCGCGATCCCGTTGATCGCGCCGCGCATGCTTTCCGACATGTAGGCCGCGACGTTCGCGGACAGCGCGATGACGCCGGCCGGCGTCGGATCGAGCGAGATGCCGAGGCTCGGCAGCCCGTAATAGATGACGAAGATCTGCACGAGCAGCGGCGTGCCGCGCATCAGGCTCACGTACGCGCGTGCCAGCCACGCGAGCGCGTTGACCCAGATGCGCTCGAAGCCGTCGAGCGCTTCGCTCTGCCGGATGCCCATCATCGCGAGCACGACGGCGCCAAGCAGGCCGAACACCATCGACAGCACGGCGAACTTGACGGTCAGGACGGCGCCCTGGGCGAGCACCGGCAGCGATTGGACGAGCAGGGACGTTGTCGACATGGAGTGCGAATCGAATGCGTGCGCGAAAGCGCGATCATAAACCGGGCC
>NZ_BCPP01001667.1:0-623 GCF_016586125.1 Burkholderia sp. E168m23 | reverse complement strand
CCGCGTACTGGAAGGAGCGTCGCGACCGCGCACTCGTCGCTGCATTTCTCGGCGCCGGCATCAAAACCGGCGAAGCGCGCGCGCTTACGATTAGTTGCATCAATACGAGCAACACGTCGCTGCGGATCGAATCGACGCATCCGGATTACGCACGCGAAACTCATCTGGCCTCATTCGCGATCGCGTTGCTGGAAGCCTGGCTCACCGAACGCAAACGCCAGGAGATTCCGGGGGAGCTCGTCTTCCCCGCGTCGCACGCCGGACGGCCGATGCACAAGGCGACGATGCTGCGCGCGATCGACGCGATCGTCGAATCGGCCGGGCTCACGTCGTCGCGCACTGCACGCACCAGCCCGCAAACCTTGCGCAATACCTACGCGGCGGAACTGTTCGAGCATGACGTGCCGCCCGAGCGGGTCGGCAAATGGCTGGGCTTCATGCGGCCGATCTCGTCGAATCGCCTGCATCGCGCGTGGAAAAACTGGCGCGACGGGCTGGCCGACAGCAACGGTGACGCGTCCGACCGCGACGAAACTCACTGATCAGGAAACGGCTGCTCGCGCGACGCGATCCGTGAGCAGCCTTGCGTGGCGCAGCCTCACCGTTTCACAGCTCCCGAAAAA
>NZ_BCPP01001666.1:0-629 GCF_016586125.1 Burkholderia sp. E168m23 | reverse complement strand
TGCCGCCGCGTGCGCGTGGCCGCCGACCCATGCAGTGCTTGTGCTCGACGTGGTACGCGAATTCGTCCCAGTAGTGCTTGAGCATCCCGCGAACCGGCATCGCCGCCGCATCGCCGAGCGCGCAGATCGTGCGGCCCATGATGTTCTCGGCCACCGAGTTCAGCAGGTCCAGATCTTCCTGGCGCCCTTCGCCGTGCTCGATACGGTTCACGACGCGATACAGCCAGCCGGTGCCTTCACGGCACGGCGTGCACTGACCGCACGATTCCTCGTAGTAGAAGTACGACAGGCGCAGCAGCGAACGCACCATGCAGCGCGTCTCGTCCATCACGATCACCGCACCGGAACCGAGCATCGAGCCGGCCTTCGCGATCGAGTCGTAGTCGAGATCCGTCTGCATCATGATGTCGCCCGGGATCACCGGCGCCGACGACCCGCCCGGAATCACGGCCTTGATCTTCTTGCCGCCGCGCATCCCGCCGGCGAGCTCCATCAGCGTCGCGAACGGCGTGCCAAGCGGCACTTCGTAGTTGCCCGGGCGCTCGACGTCGCCCGACACCGAGAAAATCTTCGTGCCGCCGTTGTTCGGCTTGCCGATCTCGAGGTAATTCTGCGGCCCGATGGACAGC
>NZ_BCPP01001665.1:0-630 GCF_016586125.1 Burkholderia sp. E168m23 | reverse complement strand
CGCGGCGCGGCGCGGCGAGCGCAGCGCGATCAGCAGCAGCACGGCGATCGCGGCGAATCCTGCGAGCGACAGCCGGATGTCCTCATGCACGTAGCTCACGTACAACCGATCGGCTTCGGCCTTCATGTCGACGAACAGCGCATCGGGCACGCCCGCGCGTGCGACGGCGGCGCGAATCGGCGTGGCGTCGAGGCTCGACGCCGGCTGCCCGGCGCGCGCGGCGTCCGGCGCACGCAGCGGCAGCATCGCGCTCCAGCGGCCGTCGCGTTCGGTCAGCAGCGCATCGACGGCGAGCGCCATCGACGTGCCGCGCAGGTCCGCACGCGTCAGCAGCGGCGCGTGGCGCGCGGCGTCGACGTCGGCGAGGAACGGTGCGAACAGATCGGGCTTCACCGTGATCGGCTGATGCGCGACGGCATCGCGCATCCGTTCGGCGAGTGCGTCCGCAGCCGGCAGGCTCGCCTGGCGCGCGCGCTGTGCGGCGTCGCTCGGCAGATAGCGGGCGGGGTTCTCGAAACCGCCGAGCGCGCCCCGGTCGACGAGCGGCTGCAATTGCGCGGCGTACTTTTTCCGCGCCTTCGAGTCGNGCCTGTTCGGTTGGTGCGCAATGACGACGAGGTAGCGCGACGT
>NZ_BCPP01001664.1:0-630 GCF_016586125.1 Burkholderia sp. E168m23 | reverse complement strand
GACTCGATGCAACAGCGACCGGCGCCGCCACGGATCGCCCGCGGCCGCGCCCTGTCGCTAAATGGGTTTCAAACGTCGCGATGCAGGTTACAAGCAAAAATAATCACAAGAAATTTGGAAATATTTGGGGATGTTTCTGCCTGAAATATCGAGCCGGAACAGCGAATAAATGACGCCCAAAAACGGCAATAACGACCGCCTCTCCCGCGCCGCCACGTAGAAAATTCCGCTCTGCGCCGCCTGGCGAGCCCGTCCGGGCGCCAACCTTTCATGCCGTGATCGTAATAATCGGCATTTGCCTATTTATCGCCCGCTAACCGACGCGCGTTTTTTTACCGATTTCTTTTCCCTAGAATCGGTTTCGATTCCATATTCGATTTAAAGGCATGCAATACGTACACGCATTGGATGCGGGTCGTGAAGGAGCCGCGCGATGACGGCCCTGGCGCGCCCCGCCGACCTCGCCCCGCCGCAACACGGCCGGATCGTGCAGCTCGACGGGCTGCGCGCGATCGCCGTGGGCGCCGTATTCCTGCAGCACGCACTGAAGGCGCCGCTGTGGATGGGTGTCGATCTGTTCTTCGTGCTGAGCGGCCTGCTGATCACCGGCATCCTGCTCGATCGCAAGGC
>NZ_BCPP01001663.1:0-632 GCF_016586125.1 Burkholderia sp. E168m23 | reverse complement strand
AAATACCCTTCTGGCCCGGATCGGGATAGCGGCCCGCCCAATATACGAAGTGTGTGAGAAGTTCAAGTGTTGCTAGTTCTTTGGGGGAGAGGTCATCGATAAAATTCGCGAGACGATGAAGTTCGTGATGCTTGTGGTCACGCTCAGCTTCAGAGTACGCGGCAACTCCTGCGCGGAGGATGATCATCGCTTTCAGGCAGACTTCCAAGCTATAACCAACCAACATGAGGGCGACTGCGCAGTACTGAGAATCGCAAATTCCCCGCAGTTCGGTCGGCATGTTGTCGAAATTCGGTTGCTGTTTTACGAGCGTTACCGCTGCCTGAGCCATCGCCTCGGCTTGAGTCAGCCACAAAATCGGACTCTTTAGATCGTCGCTGCTGGGAGCATTGGTCGGATCGACGTCAGCACCATGGGCTGCGGCCAGCATCGCCCAACGGCTCCATCCGGAGAGGCTGTACCCGGCTGGGTCCTGGATGAACATCTCTCGATTCGGCAACATTGGATCGAACATTCCGGTTTCCTTTGTAATTTGTGGTGATACGGTAGAACACGCACTAAGCTATTGGCGCGTCCAGTTCAATCCTTTCGCTCGTTCAGTCAGAAAGTCGGCCGCGTCAGAGGGCGCATCC
>NZ_BCPP01001662.1:0-632 GCF_016586125.1 Burkholderia sp. E168m23 | reverse complement strand
CGACGATATCGTCGTTCAGCACGAGGTCGATGTGCAGCTTCGGATACGCGGTGCGGATCTGCATCAGCACGCCCGGCAGCACGACCTCGCCGAAACATTGCGGCGCCGCGAGCCGGATCGTGCCGTCGAGCGCATGCGCCGTCTTCGACACCGACGCAACGGCCAGCTCGGCCGCTTCGAGCAGCGCCTTGCTGCGTTCGTAGAAAATCCGGCCTTCCTCCGTGCACGCGAGGGTGCGTGCACTGCGCATCAGCAGCCGCGTGCCGAGATGCTTTTCGAGCTTCTCGATGCGCTCGCTGACGGCCGGTTGGCCCATGTCGAGATCCCGCGCCGCGCCGGACATCGTGCCGCGCTCCACGACCCTCACGTAGATGCGCATCGTCGCCAACAAGTCCATGAAGTCGCGCCTCGTGTCTTCCGGTTCGATTTTTACCGATCGACGGATGGTACCAAAGCGGTGGAGGGACGATGGTGTGCGTTGGGCCGATACTGACTATCGGCCAGTGCGTTCATGGCGCCGCCGAGGCCGCGTGCGTTCATTCGCACGGTGAGCGAAAATCGGCCTTCTTCCGCGCGACCCGACAGGAGCCCCGACATGACGCAACGCAATGAAGCCCGACGCACGCACTGCG
>NZ_BCPP01001661.1:0-633 GCF_016586125.1 Burkholderia sp. E168m23 | reverse complement strand
GGGGTGACGAAGTGATGTCGAACGTGTTCGTGCGCGACCCGAATCCGCTGCGCGGGGTGCTCGCGAAAGCCGCGCGCTATCTCGCCGACGGCAGTTGCCCGGTGGGCGCGAACACGTGGCGCGCGGCGTACTGGTCCGCGCAGGGCGCGCTGGCCGCCGCGGCCGACGTCAACGACGGCGCACGCGAGGCGTACGCGCTGTGCCGGCCGCCCGGCCATCATGCGCGGCGCGACGCGGCCGGCGGCTTCTGCTACCTGAACAATGCGGCGATCGCCGCGCAGGCGCTGCTCGGTCGCCATCGCCGCGTCGCGGTGCTCGATACCGACATGCATCACGGGCAGGGCGTGCAGGAGATTTTCTACGGCCGCGACGATGTGCTGTACGTGTCGATTCACGGCGACCCGACCAACTTCTATCCGGTCGTCGCGGGCTACGAGGAAGAGACGGGGGCGGGCGCCGGCGACGGCTTCAACCTCAACCTGCCGATGCCGCACGGCGCGCCGGAGTCGGCATTCTTCGAGCGGCTCGACGACGCGTTGCGTGCACTCGCGCGGTTCCAGCCCGATGCGCTCGTGCTCGCGCCCGGCTTCGACATCTACAAGGACGATCCGCAATCGCAGGTTGCCGTCACGA
>NZ_BCPP01001660.1:0-633 GCF_016586125.1 Burkholderia sp. E168m23 | reverse complement strand
AAGCCTGAAGCAGCGCACCCAGCCCGAGCGTCGCGAGCATCGTATGCACGAGCAGCCCGACGCTGACACCCGCGGCGGTCACGAGGCCCGCGCGCGTGCCGCCGGACAGCGTGCGCGACATCACGAGGACCATGTCCTGGCCGGGCGTCAGTATGATCAGAAGGGAGGTGGCCATGAACGGCAGCCAGGCGACGTGCGACATCGGGAAGCTCCTGAAGGGGGCCGCGGCGGGCGCGAATCGCGCGTTTTCGAGGGGCCGGGCAGTCGTCAGATTATCGGCAACTTCCCGTGGAGATTGGATGCAAATCCCGCTATTTTCGAAGTCCGATTTGGAGTTATTCTCCAACATCAACTTCATCTATAGCCAAAAATGCCAATCAAACTGGATGCAATCGATCGACGCATTCTGCGTGCGTTGCAGCAGAATTCGAACCAGACGAACGCCGACATCGCGCAACAGGCCGGACTGTCGCCCACGCCGTGCCTGCGCCGCGTTCACCTGCTCGAGGAACAAGGCGTGATCGACGCGTACGTCGCGTTGCTGAACCCTGCAGCCGTCGAGCTGCGCTTCACGGCATTCGTGCGCGTCACGCTGGAGCGCCAGGACAAGACGACGGTCGAACGCTTCGCGCG
>NZ_BCPP01001659.1:0-634 GCF_016586125.1 Burkholderia sp. E168m23 | reverse complement strand
CCGCGAGCGACAAGTACGACGAGAAGATCGCGTGGCTGCGCCAGTTGCTCGCGTGGAAGGACGACGTCGAGGACGGCACCGAAGTGTCGGGCGACCAGGCGTGGGCGCAATTGCGCGAGACGTCGCTCGACGACGACCACATCTACGTGCTGACGCCGCAGGCGCGCGTGATCGCGCTGCCGCAGGGCGCGACGCCGGTCGATTTCGCGTATCACCTGCACAGCGAGCTCGGCCATCGCTGCCGTGGCGCGCGCGTCGACGGCGTGATGGTGCCGCTGAACACGTCGCTGGCGAACGGCCAGACGGTCGAGATCGTCGCGGTGAAGGAAGGCGGGCCGTCGCGCGACTGGCTGAACCTGCAGCTCGGTTACCTGAAGAGTTCGCGTGCGCGGCAGAAGGTGCGTGCGTGGTTCAACTCGATCGAGCAGGAAGAAAACGTCGCGCACGGGCGCGCGCTCGTCGAAAAGACGCTGCAGCGCGAGGGCAAGACGTCGGTCAACCTGGACAACCTCGCCGCGAAGCTCGGCTTCAAGTCGCCCGAGGAGTTGTTCTCGGTCGTCGGCAAGGACGAGTTCAGCCTGCGCAACGTCGAGCCACGCGCTGTCCGATGCGCCGCCGCCGGAACCGGCGCCCG
>NZ_BCPP01001658.1:0-637 GCF_016586125.1 Burkholderia sp. E168m23 | reverse complement strand
ACGATGCTGTTGTGCGCGAGCGCGTCGTGGACCACCAGATCGCCAGGGCCGAACAGCGCGCCGATCACGGTCACGTTGGTCGCATGGCCGCTCACGAACGCGACGCAGTCGTCGGTCTCGTAGAACGCGGCCAGCGCGCGCTCGAGCGCGCGCTGCACCGGACGCTCGCCCGCGACCATCCGGCTCGCCGAAGCCGAGGTGCCGTAGCGGTCGATCGCGGCTTTCGCGCGCGCGGACACCGCCGGATCGCCGGCCAGACCCAGATAGTTGTAGTTGGCGAAGTTCAGGTATTCGCGGCCGCCGATCTGCGTGGTCGCGCCGGCGACGCCGTCGTGCACGCGGAAAAACGGCGACTCGACCCGCAGCTTCTCGCCCATCTCGCGCATGATGCGGACCTGCTGATACTGCGGCATCGACTCGAAGCGGCTGCGTGCCGACGCGGTCTGCGCAACCGGCGTACCGGGCACGCCGGGCGCGGCCGCGGCGTCGGTCGCGCGCTCCAGTTGCCGTTTCAGCGCTTTTGCCGCCAGTTGCTGGCGAAGATGCTCTCCCAGTGCCATTGCTTCCTTCGCTTTATCTCGAAAAGCCGCTATGTTACGCCGCGTATTTTTAAAAAGCGTGGTGTCACGCGTCGGAA
>NZ_BCPP01001657.1:0-640 GCF_016586125.1 Burkholderia sp. E168m23 | reverse complement strand
GCACGTAGTCGAACCACGCTTCGCGCGTGAACGTGCCCGGAATCGCATAGCTGCCTGCCACGAGCCCCTGGTTGCCGTCGCCGACGATGCGCGCGATGGTCATCGGCGCGAAGCGGGTCGATGCGCGGGCCTTGATCTCCTCGTAGACGCGCTGGCGGGCCGGCATGCCGCGCACGACGCGGCGCAGGTTCTCGCGGGTCTGGTCGACGAGCGCGAGGTTCGCGTCGATCATCGGCCAGTCGTCGTCGTTCACGCGCGACAGGTAGAACGAGATCATGCGCTCGGCGCTCCGGATCATCTCGTCGCGCGGCATGTTGCCGCGATTCGTCTCGAGCCAGCCGCGCCAGAAGCGGGCGAGCTGGTCGGTCAGGTGCGCCTGTTCGACGTGACGCTTGTCGGACAGCATCAGGTAGGTCTTCAGCGCGTTGTATGCGTCCTGCACGTTGGTCGGCGACGCGTCGCTGTAGAGGCCGCCCTGCGGCGCGGCCGCCTGTTGCGGGGCGGCGGCCGGCGCGGTGCCGGACGCGGCCAGCATCGCGCCCGCTTGCGGCGCGGCGCCTGCCGCGTTCGTCGAGACCGGCAGCGTGCCGCCCTGCACGGCGCCCGATTCGGGCGGGCGCGTCATCGGCACGAGTTGCTC
>NZ_BCPP01001656.1:0-642 GCF_016586125.1 Burkholderia sp. E168m23 | reverse complement strand
GTGCTGATCCTGTTCAGCCGCGAACGGCGCGGCATCGACATGACGCAATCGGTCAATACGCGTAGCACCGTCGGGTGAACCCGCGCGTTGCGGCACCGCATCATCGCGCGCGCCCCGCCCCGCCGTGAGCGGGTGTCGCGCTTTCCGCACCCGCACATCGAACTAGAGGAATTGATCCAGATTCCGCGCTTGCCCGGTCCGGCCGCGATTTTTTATCTTAATAAAAACGACTGTTTGAATCAGATAATCAAATCACCTGTTCGCGGCCGGGAAACCGGCATGGGAGGCGGAACATGGCAGTAAGTCAGGAGGGGCGGCCATCTGCGGGACGGCCGTCCGGGGCGCGGTCATCCGGCACACGGCAGACCGGGGGAACGAAGGCGCGCATTCTCGATGCGGCCGAGGATCTGTTCATCGAGCATGGCTTCGAAGCGATGTCGATGCGGCAGATCACGTCGCGCGCGACGGTCAATCTCGCCGCGGTCAACTACCACTTCGGCAGCAAGGAAGCGCTGATCCACGCGATGCTGTCGCGCCGGCTCGACCAGCTGAACCAGGAACGCCTCGGCATCCTCGACCGCTTCGATGCGCAGCTCGGCACGCACATCACCTGCGAGCACGTGCTCGGCGCGATGTTCATTC
>NZ_BCPP01001655.1:0-643 GCF_016586125.1 Burkholderia sp. E168m23 | reverse complement strand
AACCGGGCGATGTACAAGTTCAACGACACGGTCGACACGAACATCGCCCAGCCGATCGCGAAGGGCTACCAGAAAGTCACGCCGACGCCGGTGCGCACCGCGATCAGCAACTTCTTCTCGAACCTCGGCGATCTCGGCAACATGGCCAACAACCTGCTGCAGTTGCGCATCACCGATGCGACGCAGGATTTGATGCGCGTGGCGATGAACTCGCTGTTCGGCGTCGCCGGCCTGATCGACATCGCGACGCCGGCCGGGCTGCCGAAGCATCACCAGGATTTCGGGCTGACGATGGCGCGCTGGGGCATGCCGTCCGGCCCGTACCTCGTGCTGCCCGTGTTCGGGCCGAGCACGATCCGCGATGGCGTCGGCCGCGCGGTGGACGTGCGCTTCAACCTGCTGAACTACATCGAGCCGGCCGCGCGCAATCCGATGTACATCGCGCAGTTCATCAGCGCGCGTTCCGACCTGCTCGGCGCGACCGACCTGCTGAAGCAGGCCGCGCTCGATCCGTATTCGTTCGTGCGCGACGCGTACCTGCAGCAGCGCAAGTCGCTCACGTATCACGGCCAGTCGGCGTCGGCCGCGGCGCCGAACTACGCGGAGCCGGGTGAAGCCGGTGCAGTGCCGGCGGCCACGCCGA
>NZ_BCPP01001654.1:0-645 GCF_016586125.1 Burkholderia sp. E168m23 | reverse complement strand
ATCCGGCGTGCGTCGCGCACTGGGGCGCACGCCTCGATGCGTTGCCTGCCGGCCCGCGCGTCGGTCTTGTATGGAAAGGCAATCCGAAGCATCACAACGACGTGCACCGTTCGCTGCCGTCACTGGCATTGCTGACGCCGCTATGGAGCGTGCCGGGCGTGAATTTCGTGAGCCTGCAGAAAGGGCAGGGCGAGGACGAAGCGCGCCAGCCGCCGGGCGGGCTGCCGTTGCTGCACCTGGGCTCGGAGCTCGACGATTTCGCCGATACGGCCGCGATCGTCGCGCAACTCGATCTCGTGGTGTGCGTCGACACGTCGACCGCGCATCTGGCCGCATCGCTCGGCAAGCCCTGCTGGGTGCTGCTGCCGAATCAGGACGTGGACTGGCGGTGGATGCACGACCGTGAGGATTCGCCGTGGTATCCGGGCACGGTGCGGTTGTTCCGGCGCGGGCGCGGCGAGAGCTGGATTCAGATGGCCGAGCGGCTGCGGGGGGTGTTTGCCGCGCATTTCAGGGAGTGCGTCGATGCGTAGCCTGTTTGGCATGCCGCGCCGCTCTCCAGCCATTTTTTGTGCCGTTTGTCCGTCAGGGGTGAGGCGATGAAAGTCGCGATCATGCAACCGTATTTCCTGCCGTATATCGGCT
>NZ_BCPP01001653.1:0-646 GCF_016586125.1 Burkholderia sp. E168m23 | reverse complement strand
GCTGCCGGACGGGCTCGATGCGTTGAAGGTGATCGAGTAACGGTGGCCGGCAGCATGGCCGCTGCGTTCAGCGTGCGCCGTGCTGCCGCTGCGCGGCTTTCTCCCATGCCGCGCCGGCGGCGTCGATCGCTTCGATGATCGGCGACGGATTCCACGTGCCGGGCTTCCACACCGCGACGATCGAATGGACGAGGCTGCCATGCCCGACCTCCGTGTCGATGCGCGTGACGGACGGCCAGCAGTTAGCGTCGAAATGCGTCGGCAGGAAGCCCCAGCCATGCCCGTGCTGGAGCAGGTGACGTACGGTTTCGAGTTCGTTCGCGTACACGAGCCGGTCCGACACCTGCAGCAGTTGCGCGAACTGCGTGCTCAGCGACCGGTGCATCACCACTTGCGGCTTCGCGGCGAGCGCGGGGACCGTGACCGGCGACCCGTTCGCCGGAAACAGGTCGGCCGACGCGTAAAAGCCGATCTCGATCGCGCCGACGGCCCGCCATTCGAGCTCGGCCGCGATGAACCGATTGCGTGCCAGGCTGATCGCGACCTGCGCGGCGCCGGACACGAGCGCCGCCTCGGCCTCGTCGCGGGACGCGCTCCACGTGCTGACGTCGATGCCCGACGCGGCGAGATCGTCGATCAACGCATG
>NZ_BCPP01001652.1:0-646 GCF_016586125.1 Burkholderia sp. E168m23 | reverse complement strand
CGTCCCGCTCGGCGTGATCGGCGCGGTGCTCGGCGTGACGCTGCGCGCGATGCCGAACGACATCTATTTCAAGGTGGGACTGATCGCGACGATCGGGCTGTCCGCGAAGAACGCGATCCTGATCGTCGAGGTCGCGAAGGATCTCGTCGCGCAGCGCATGTCGCTCGTCGACGCCGCGCTCGAGGCCGCGCGCCTGCGGCTGCGGCCGATCGTGATGACGTCGCTCGCGTTCGGCGTCGGCGTGCTGCCGCTCGCGTTCGCGTCGGGCGCCGCGTCCGGCGCGCAGATGGCGATCGGCACCGGCGTGCTCGGCGGCGTGATCACGGCGACCGTGCTCGCGGTGTTCCTCGTCCCGCTGTTTTTCGTGACCGTCGGCCGCCTGTTCGACGTCGGCCCGCGCCGGCGCGGTGGGGCGCAGCCGACGACGATGGAGGGTTCGCAACCATGATGTTTGCGCTGAATGCACGTGGCGCGCTGCGGGCACCGCTCGCGCTGGCCGCCGCGCTCGCGCTCGCCGGGTGTTCGCTCGCGCCGCGTTACGAGCGTCCGGCCGCGCCGGTGCCGGCGACCTATACGCCGGTCGACGGCGGCACGACGCCGGCCGCCGAACCGGCCACCGCGCAGGATGCCGCGCTGCTCGACGACT
>NZ_BCPP01001651.1:0-647 GCF_016586125.1 Burkholderia sp. E168m23 | reverse complement strand
GGACGAACGCGTGCTGCGGGCGGTGCAGGTGATCGTCGACGAGAAGCTTGCGCGGCCGATTCTGGTCGGTCGCCCGGAGGTGCTGCTGGCGCGCATCGAGCGGTTCGGCCTGCGCCTGCGACTCGGTCAGGATGTCGAAGTGACCAATCCGGAATATGACGAGCGCTTCCCGCAGTACTGGACGAAGTATTGGGAACTGCGCTGCCGCGACGGCATTTCGAAGGAAATGGCGCGCGTGGAAATGCGTCGGCGCCTGACGTTGATCGGCGCGATGATGGTGCAGCTCGGCGACGCGGACGGGATGATCTGCGGGACGGTGGGCGAGTATCACAATCACCTGCGGTTCGTGGACGAAGTGATCGGCAAGAAGCCGGGGGCTTCGACTTACGCGGCGATGAACATCCTGTTGCTCGATCAGCGGACGGTCGCGCTGGTGGATACGCACGTGAACGACAACCCCGATGCGGAGCAGATCGCGGAATTCACGATCGCGGCGGCGCGGCAGATGGAATGGCTGAACCTGACGCCGAAGGTGGCGCTGCTGTCGCGGTCGAATTTCGGGTCGGGGAGTGCGGCTTCGGGCGTGAAGATGCGCCGGGCGCTGGAGATCGTGCGCGAGCAGGCGCCGGATATCGAGGCGGATGGCG
>NZ_BCPP01001650.1:0-647 GCF_016586125.1 Burkholderia sp. E168m23 | reverse complement strand
CGTCGTCATCAAGGACGAAGGCCAGGGGCTGCTGTTCCGCTGCCCGCTGTGCGGCGCCCGCAACTATCTCGAACGCTTCGAGGACGACGAAGGCAACGTCGTCTACGAGCAGATGGAAGGCCGCCCCTACCTCGGAGACCTGTCTTGACCCAACCGACCGCCACGCCGTTCAGCGCGCTGCCGCTGACGCCCGCCACGCTCGCGAACCTCGCGCAGCTCGGCTATGTCGACATGACGCCGATCCAGGCCGCGAGCCTGCCGATCGCGCTGGCCGGTCAGGACCTGATCGCGCAGGCGAAGACGGGCAGCGGCAAGACCGCCGCGTTCTCGCTCGCGCTGCTCGCTCGCCTCGATGCGCGCAGCTTCGACGTGCAGGCGATGATCCTGTGCCCGACCCGCGAGCTCGCCGACCAGGTCGCGCAGGAAGTGCGCCGCCTCGCGCGCGCCGAGGAGAACGTGAAGGTGCTGACGCTGTGCGGCGGCACGCCGATGCGTCCGCAGGCGCAGAGCCTCGAGCACGGCGCGCACATCGTCGTCGGCACGCCGGGCCGCATCATGGATCACCTCGACCGCGGCAATCTGAAGCTCGACGCGCTGAACACGCTGGTGCTCGACGAAGCCGACCGGATGCTCGACATGGGCTTCTT
>NZ_BCPP01001649.1:0-650 GCF_016586125.1 Burkholderia sp. E168m23 | reverse complement strand
CGCATGGTGGCTCGTCACGAGCTCGGAAGGCGTGCGTCAACCTGCNCGAGCTTGCGCGGCCCATCTGAACGAGGCCGAGATCGATGCGCTCAAGCATGCGCCGCTCGTCACGCCGCACCCGCGGATCGAGCAGACCGCGCGGGCATTGGGTTTTGATAGGATTACGCTGACCGGCGCGGGCGATGAGCGCATCGTCCGCGCGTTTCGAACGATGGCCGACGAGGCCGTCCAACCGGCGACAGCCGTACCGGTGACTAAACGCATGACAGATACCAACGATTCCAAAAGCGTCGCTTCCCAGCCGGCCCCTGCATCCGCACCGCCGTCCAGCCCCCCTTATCTCGCGCCCGAGCCGCGTGCGCGCCGCGGCGGCAGCGCGGTGCTGTGGTTCGTCGTCGTCGTGCTCGGCTGCGCGGCGGGTGTCGGCGGCTACGCGCTGAACCGCAAGATCGACCGGCTCGACGGCACCTTCGTCGCGCGCCAGAAGGCGCTCGACGCGCAAGCGGCCGAAACGCGGCTGAAGACCGAGCAGGCGCTCGCCAGCACGCACCAGGTCGACACGCAGCTCGCGCAGCTCGACGGCAAGCTTGCCGATGCGCAGAGCGCGCAGCAGGCGCTGCAGCAGCAATACCAGGACCTGTCGCGCAACC
>NZ_BCPP01001648.1:0-660 GCF_016586125.1 Burkholderia sp. E168m23 | reverse complement strand
CGGCGCCGCCGCCAATTGCGTGAGCGGCGAGGCGCGCAGCCTCATCTATTTCGGCGATCACGTGCGCATGCGCTGCGCACTGCCGGGCCAGGACGAATGTTTCGTGAAGGTGCCGCTCGGCACCGGCGCGCTCGACGCGTTCTCGCCCGGCGCCCCGGTCTCGCTTGCGTTCTCGCCCGAACACCTGCGCGTGTTCGCGTGAGCATGGTTTACCCCGGTTTTTCGCAGCACGTCGTCAACAACAAAGCCCACTTCCACCACGAGAGGAGAGGAACCATCATGAAACGAGCAAGCTTTACCGCGCGCCGCACGGCGCTCGCGCTGGCCCTGGTCGCATTCGGCGCATCGGCCACCGCTGCCGAGCTCACGGTCGTCAACTTCGGCGGCGCGAACGGCGACGCACAGAAGGTCGCGTTCAACCAGCCGTTCGAGAAGGCGACCGGCAACAAGGTCACGGCCGTCGAATACAACGGCGAGCAGGCGAAGGTGAAGGCGATGGTCGAGGCGAAGCACGTCAACTGGGACGTGGTGGAAGTCGAATCGGGCGACCTGAACCGCGGCTGCGACGAAGGGCTGTACGAGAAGCTCGACTGGTCGAAGATCGCGAAGAAATCCGACCTGATTCCGGAATCGCCGCAGGTGTGCGGCGTCGGCTTCTTC
>NZ_BCPP01001647.1:0-664 GCF_016586125.1 Burkholderia sp. E168m23 | reverse complement strand
GTCGCACAGGCTGTGGATGGTCAGCAGATGGACTTCGTGGATGCGCGCCGCGCGAACGGCGGGCACGCTGATTGGGATATCGGTGTCGGACAGCGCGGCCGCGACCGTGTGGTCGTTGCCGCCCGTCAATGCGACGACGGTCATCTCGCGCTCGTGCGCCTCGTCGATCGCCGCGAGCACGCGCGGCGATGCGCCGCCCGCGTCGAGCACCAGCAGGATGTCGCCCGTCTGGCCCAGCACGCGCACCTGCTGCGCGAACAACTGGTCGGCCGCCGCCGCGCCCGCGAGGCCGGCCTGCGACGCGTCGGTGGCCAGCGCGATCGCGGGCAGGCCCGGACGTTCGCGCTCGAAACCGCCGACGAGCGACGCGGCGAGGTACTGCGCAGCGGCGGCCGACGGGCCGTCACCGCACGCGACGATCTTGTTGCCGTTCGCCAGCGCGGCGAACATCGCATCGACCGCGGCTGCGATCGGCAGCGACAGCGCGTCGGCCGCTTCGGCGTGAAGCGCGGCGCTGTCGCGGAATTGTTGCTGAATACGTTCGACTGACATCGATTCCTGGTGAACTGGGCGCGTGGCACAACGTGGCGCCACTCGCGCGACATCGTGGGTGCGGCGAGTTTACCGTACTCCGGCGCCCTCTCCGGGGGTCCGGCAAGAACTC
>NZ_BCPP01001646.1:0-664 GCF_016586125.1 Burkholderia sp. E168m23 | reverse complement strand
CCAGAACAACGTGCAGGGTTCGTGCGACATGGGCTCGTTCCCGCACGAACTGCCCGGCTACCGGCACATCAGCGACACGGTCGTGCGCACGCAGTTCGAAGAAGCCTGGTCGGCCACGCTGCAGCCGGAGCCCGGCCTGCGCATCCCGAACATGTTCGACGCGGCGCTCGACGGCAGCTTCAAGGGGCTCTACTGCCAGGGCGAGGACATCGTCCAGTCGGACCCGAACACGCAGCACGTCGCGGCCGCGCTGTCGGCGATGGAATGCATCGTCGTGCAGGACATCTTCCTGAACGAAACCGCGAAATACGCGCACGTGCTGCTGCCGGGCTCGACGTTCCTCGAGAAGGACGGCACGTTCACGAACGCGGAGCGCCGCATCTCGCGCGTGCGCAAGGTGATGCCGCCGCTCGCGGGCTACGCGGACTGGGAAGTGACGCTGCTGCTGTCGCAGGCGCTCGGCTACGACATGCACTACACGCATCCGTCGGAAATCATGGACGAGATCGCGCGGCTCACGCCGACCTTCTCGGGCGTGTCGTACGCGAAACTCGACGCGCTCGGCAGCATCCAGTGGCCGTGCAACGAACACGCGCCGGAAGGCACGCCGACCATGCACATCGACACGTTCGTGCGCGGCAAGGGCCGGTTCGTGATCACCAAG
>NZ_BCPP01001645.1:0-669 GCF_016586125.1 Burkholderia sp. E168m23 | reverse complement strand
GCAGCCGATGCTGTTCGGCGTTCTCGTCGTTGATCGCATCGTGATCGAACGCGATCAAGTACGGCGCAATATCCGTATAAGCGTCGAGCCCGGTATCCGCCCAGAGCGACGCACAGCGCAGGCGGGGCACCGCCGCGAGCTGCACGTCCAGCTCCTGATAGCCGCGCGTATCGACGAGTGCGTAAAGCCGCATCGCACTGCCCGCATCGTCCGTACGCGTGACCGAAGCCTTCAGCGTCTCGAGAAACGCCGGCCACTTCGGCTCGCGTGGATTCGGTTCTGCGTCAACCGCTTCGCTCGCGCCGACCGCGTTGTTCCGGTCGACCGTATCGTTGACTTCATCCATCAATCCGCCTCGACCATCGACTCACGACCGCTGTGCGCGTTCAGCACGCATTGCTTGCACGTGCCGCCCGGCATCGCGGGCAATGGATACTGCATGCTCGTCGGTCCGCTGAACTGGTGCTGCGCCCCCTTGAAATCGACTTTCCCAGGTGCGTGAAGCTCGATTTTGCCGCCCTTGATCCGGATGTAAGCGCCGCCCGACGTCAGCAATATCTCCTGCTTCGCGGCCACGTCGACAGCCTCGGTCGCCGCCACCATCTTCACGGCCTTTTGCGCGGTGAGTTCGACGTTGTCCGCGTGCGCCTGGACCTCGACCTTGCCCTT
>NZ_BCPP01001644.1:0-672 GCF_016586125.1 Burkholderia sp. E168m23 | reverse complement strand
ACGTGAAGTTCCACTGGAAGAGCCAGCAAGGCGTGCACGGCCTGCGCCCGCAAGAAATCCCCGCGTCGATCGGCCGCGACTGGAACCTGATGACGAACGACCTGTACGGCGCGCTCAAACAGGGCGATTTCCCGAAGTGGGACCTGTACGTGCAGGTGCTCACGCCGAAGGATCTGAACCGCTTCGACTTCGATGCGCTCGACGATACGAAGGTGTGGACCGGCGTGCCTGAACGCAAGATCGGCACGATGACGCTCAATCGCGTGCCCGACAACTACTTCCAGTCGACCGAGGAATCGGCCTTCGCACCGTCGCGCCTCGTGCCGGGGATCGAGCCGTCCGAGGACCGGATGCTGCAGGATCGCCTGTTCGCGTACGCCGACACGCAGATGTACCGGCTCGGCGCGAACTACATGGATTTGCCGATCAATCGCCCCGTTGTGCCGGTCGTCAACAACAACCAGGACGGCAAGATGAACGCCGGCGACCGCAAGGGCGAGGTGAATTACGAACCGTCGACGCTGAACGAACTCGCGCAGGACCCGCAGTACAAGTCGGTCCGCATGACGCTCAGCGGCACGACGCAGCAGGAAGCGATCCGCAAGAAGCTGCCGTTCCGTCAGGCGGGCGAGTACTACCGTAGCCTGTCGCAGCAGGACAAGGACGACCTCG
>NZ_BCPP01001643.1:0-670 GCF_016586125.1 Burkholderia sp. E168m23 | reverse complement strand
CGTGCTGCCGTTGCCGATCGTCGTGTTGCCGGTGTACGTGCCGACGCCGGTGAGCGTCGTCGTCGACGGGCCGTTCACCGCCAGATTGCCGCTGCCCGAGATCGTGCCGCCCAGGCCGAGATTGTTCGCACCGCCAACCGTCAGCGTCGACCCCGCGCCGAGGTTCACCGCGTTGCCGAGCGTCGTGCCGGCCACGCTCGTGCCGAGCGTGCCGCCCGCGCCGCTCGTGTTCAGCGCGCCCGTGCCCAGTGCCGAACCATTGCCCGCGATCAACGTGCCGCCACCGGTCAGGCTCGTGCCGCCCGTGTACGTGTTGACTCCGGTCAGCGTTTCGGTACCCGTGCCGCCCAGCGTCAGGCTGCCGCCCGCACCCGCGATCGTGCCGTCGTAAGTACCGCTACCCGAACCGCCGAGCGTCAGGTTGTTGCCGCCCAGGTTCACCGTCGAACCGGCCACGCCCGACAGCGTGCCGGTCGTCTGCGGCGTGGTCGCGCCGCTCAGGTCGAAGGTTGCGCCCGCACCCGTCAGGCTCACCGGCGTCGTCCCCGACAGGCTGCCGCCCGCGCCGATCGCCAGCGTGCCGCTGTTGATCGTCGTCGCGCCCGTGTACGTATTGCTGCCCGTCAGCGTTTCCGTGCCGGTGCCCGACATCGTCACGCCGCCGGTGCCG
>NZ_BCPP01001642.1:0-673 GCF_016586125.1 Burkholderia sp. E168m23 | reverse complement strand
GGGATCATCCTCGCGCACAACGGCAACCTGACGAACTGGCAGCAACTGAAGGACGAGATGTTCCGGATCGACCGCCGGCACATCAACACCAATTCCGACAGCGAAGTGCTGCTCAACGTGTTCGCGCACGAGCTGCAACTGTCGACCACGGGCCTCGAGCTCGATCCGGCGTCGGTATTCAAGGCGGTCTCGGGCGTGCATCGCCGCCTGCAGGGTTCGTACGCGATCGTGTCGCTGATCGCCGGCTACGGCCTGCTCGCGTTCCGCGATCCGTTCGGCATCCGTCCGCTGTGCATCGGCAAGCTCGAGACCGAGCACGGCACCGAGTGGATGGTCGCATCGGAGTCGGTGGCGGTCGAAGGCATCGGTTTCGAATTCGTGCGCGACCTGGAGCCGGGCGAAGCGATCTTCATCGACAAGGCCGGCAATTTTCACAGCCAGCAGTGCGCGGAGAACCCGACGCTGAATCCGTGCATGTTCGAATACGTGTATCTGGCCCGTCCGGATTCGTGCCTCGACGGCGTGCCGGTCTACAACGTGCGCCTGCGCATGGGCGACTATCTCGCCGAAAAGATCAAGCGCGAACTGCCGAACGTGCCGATCGACGTCGTGATGCCGATTCCCGATTCGTCGCGCCCGGCGGCGATGCAGGTCGCCGCGAAGCTCGGCGTCG
>NZ_BCPP01001641.1:0-675 GCF_016586125.1 Burkholderia sp. E168m23 | reverse complement strand
CAGCGTCGTCGTCGCCGGACCGTTGACCGCGAGCGTGCCGCTCCCCGAGATCGCGCCGGTCAGGCCGAGGCTGTTAGGGCCACTCACCGTCAGCGTCGCCCCGTACCGAGGTTCACCGCATTGGCGAGCGTCGTGCCCGGCGTGCCAGCTGCCAGCGTGCCGCCCGCACCGCTCGCGTTGAGCGTGCCGGTACCGAGCGCCGTGTTGCTGCCCGCGACCAGCGTGCCGCCACCGGTCAGGTTCGTGCCGCCCGAATACGTGTTCGGACCGGTCAGCGTCTCGGTGCCCGTGCCCGACAACGTGAGGCTGCCGCCCGCGCCCGCGATCGTGCCGCCGAACGTGCCGCTGCCCGACCCGCCGAGCGTCAGGTTGTTGCCGCCCAGGTTCACCGTCGAACCGGCGACGCCCGACAGCGCCGTCGTCGTTTGCGGCGTCGTCGCGCCGCTGACGTCGAAGGTCGCGCCCGCACCGGTCAGGCTCAGCGGGCTGCTACCGGAGAGGCTGCCGCCCGCGCCGATCGCCAGCGTGCCGCTGTTGATCGTCGTCGCACCGGTGTACGAGTTGTTGCCCGTCAGCGTTTGCGTGCCGCTGCCCGACAACGTCAAGCCGCCCGTGCCGGCCACGGTGCCGCCGTACGTGCCGTTACCGGCACCGGCCAGCGTCAGCGTGTTGCTG
>NZ_BCPP01001640.1:0-675 GCF_016586125.1 Burkholderia sp. E168m23 | reverse complement strand
ACGCTGCTGTCCGAATTCGTGCCGACCGAGAAGCGCGGCCGCCTGATCGCGCTGATGGACGGCTTCTGGCCGCTCGGCTTCATCACGGCCGGCATCGTCGCGTATTTCGTGCTGCCGCAGTTCGGCTGGCGCACCGTGTTCGCGCTGCTCGCGATTCCGGCCGTGTTCGTGCTCGTCGTGCGCCGCATCGTGCCGGAATCGCCGCGCTGGCTCGAACATGCGGGCCGGCACGCGGAAGCCGACACGGTGATGCACGCGATCGAGGCGAAGGTGATGCGCTCGGCCGGCGTCACGACGCTGCCGCCGCCGTCGCGGCTCGCCGAACCGGCCGCCGCGCGCGGCCGCGGCGCGCTGCGCGAGATCTGGAGCGGCGTGTACCGCCGCCGCACGGTGATGGTGTGGCTGCTGTGGTTCTTCGCGCTGCTCGGCTTCTACGGCCTCACGTCGTGGCTCGGCGCACTGCTGCAGCAGGCCGGCTTCGAAGTCACGAAATCGGTGTTCTACACGGTGCTGATCTCGCTCGGCGGCGTGCCGGGCTTCCTGTGCGCCGCGTGGCTCGTCGAACGCTGGGGCCGCAAGCCGACCTGCATCGCGTCGCTGATCGGCGGCGGCGCGATGGCGTACGCGTACGGCCAGAGCGCGCTGTACGGCGGCAGCACGACGCTGCTGATCGTC
>NZ_BCPP01001639.1:0-680 GCF_016586125.1 Burkholderia sp. E168m23 | reverse complement strand
GTCGCGATCCCACGCGGCGGGCGGCTGGAACGCGCCATCCGCACCGCGCTCGAACCACAGCACGCGCATCCCCGCGACACCCTGCGCGCCGAGCCGTTCGCGCAACCCGGCCGGCACGGTGCCCAGATCCTCGCCGATCGCGATCGCGCGATGACGCGCCGCCTCGAGCGCGACGAGCCGCACCAGATCGTCGAGCGGATAGCGCAGGTACGCGCCGCTGCGCGGCGAGCCGCCGTCCGGCACGATCCACATCCGCGCGAAGCCGAGCACGTGGTCGATGCGGATGCCGCCGGCGTGCGCGAACGCGGCGCGCAGCAGCTCGATGAACGGCATGAAGCCGTCCGCGCGCAGCGCGTCGGGCCTCCAGGTCGTCACGCCCCACGCCTGGCCGGCCGCATTGAACAGGTCGGGCGGCGCGCCGAGCGATACACCGCGCAGCAGCGTCGTGCCGTGCGCCCACGCGTCGCTGCCGGCCTGATCGGAGCCGACCGCGAGATCGGCGATCAGCCCGGTCGCCATGCCCGCGCCGCGCGCCGCGTGCTGCGCGTCGCCGAGCGCGCGCGACGCGCACCATTGCAGGAAGGTGTGGAACGCGATCGTGTCGGCATGCTCATGCGCGAACGCGTCGACTTCCGCCGATCCCGACATGCGCCATGGCGCGGGCCACTGCCGCCAGTCCG
>NZ_BCPP01001638.1:0-683 GCF_016586125.1 Burkholderia sp. E168m23 | reverse complement strand
TGCAGGCGGGACAGGTAGTCGAGCGCGGCGCTCGTCGACGCGAGCACGTCGCGGCGCTCGTCCTGCCACATGTTGCGCTTCAGGTTGTACGTGCGGCCGGTGCCGGGCATGAACTGCCACATGCCGGCCGCCTTCGCGACCGACAGCGCCTGCGGGTTGTACGCGGACTCGATGAACGGCAGCAGCGCGAGCTCGGTCGGCATGTGACGCGCCTCGAGCTCCTCGACGATGTGGTACAGGTACTTCTGCGAGCGCTCGGTCATGCGCTGCACGTAATCGGGACGCTGCGTATACCAGGTCGTCTGCATGTCGACGAGATCGCTCTGCAGGTCGGGCATCTGGAAGCCGCGGCGAATGCGCGCCCAGAGATCGGAGTCTGCCGTGGTCAGGTCGCCGACGGATTGCTTGTCGACGTCGACAGTTTCTTTGGCGGTGGCTGATTTACGGAGGTAGTTGGACGTCGCCTGCGAATCGGCGGCGTTGTTGGCGACAGGGGGCTGGCTCGCACAAGCGGCGAGTAGCAGCACCACCATCGCACTCAATATAAGTCGCATGAAAATCTCGGCTTCCGACGGCTGGAAATTGCAGGCGATACTACGGAAGTGCGTGCTTCACGTCAATAAAAACACCGAAAACTCAGCGAAATCCTACATTTGGAGCAATTTTTACAGACACCGCTTGAG
>NZ_BCPP01001637.1:0-684 GCF_016586125.1 Burkholderia sp. E168m23 | reverse complement strand
GCGTTACGGGCTGCCGGTCGTCGGCTTCGGTCCGCTCGCGCATCCGGCTTACGTGGACGTGAGCCGCGACGCGACCGACACCGCACGCTTCATCGCGTGGATCAAGGGCGCGAGCGTGCTGTTCGCACCGGACACGGCGGCCCTGCATCTCGCCGACGGTTTCGACGTGCCGACGCTCGCGTGCTTCACGACGATCGGGCCGGCGCTGCGCGTGCGCGACTATCCGCATTGCGTGCCGGTCGCGCTCGACGTGCCGGCCGAATTGCACGGGCTGCATCGCAGCGAGCGACCGGATGATCTGGCGGCGGTCGAAGCCGCTTACCGCGCCATCGACTGGGACGCGCTGGCGTGGCCCGCACCGCGCGACGTGACTGCACCGGCAATCTGAGCGAAGCCAGCGCCGCAGCGAGCGGAACGATCAAGCCGGCAGCGGCACGCGCACAGCGCCAGCCCCGGCGCGATCGTCGCGTCGGCTTACCTCGGCAAGCTACCGCCAGCCCCTGAGCAATGCCGCCGCAGCGGCGAGCGGAACGACCGAACCGGCAGCCGTACACGCACGGCATGAGCACCGAGCGGAGGCCGCTTCGACGCCCCGACTGACCCCGCCGAGCTCGCCTAGCCACCTGGGCGAAACCGGCGCGACGGCGAGCGGAAGGGTCGAACCGTCAGCCGCGCGCCCCGCCG
>NZ_BCPP01001636.1:0-686 GCF_016586125.1 Burkholderia sp. E168m23 | reverse complement strand
GTGCGTCGTAATTAGGCACCTGCGTGTGCCAGTACAGCTGCATGTTCACGCCGCCCGCCCACGTGATGATCGCGTCGCGGCCGATCGGGTCGGGGAACGTGTCGACGATCACGTCGGCACCGTGCTCGCGCGCCGACTTCACGGCAACGTCCATGTCGGTCACGAGATAACCGGTGCGCTCCGCGCAGAACGGATACGGGATCGGCGTCTTGAAGCCGAACACCGAGATCGTGCCGACCGGCGTGAGCACCAGTTGCGACATCGTCTGGCTCGGCGTGGGCGTGACCTGGAACACGCCCTGCTTCGACTTCTTGCCGCCGAAGGTCGCGACGAAGCTGTCGGTGAAGCGGTCGAAGTCTTCGGGTGCGACGCACACGTGCGTCGTGTCGTACTGCGGGCCGACCGCCACCGTCGGCACCGCCGCGGGCGGCACCGGCGGTTTTGCGAACGTCACGGGGGCAACGGCGAGGCCGCCCGCGAGCATCGCGGCGAGCAGCACGGAACGAACAGATTTCATCACAGGATTTCCTGGTTGTTGCATCGTCATCGAATGGAACGGCCATCATCGGCCGATTGCCGCGCATCGTCGAGCATGGTCGCGAGCACGAGTGCCGCGATCAGCCCGAGATGCTCGAAAAAGCTGTTGAGCGCCATGAAGTGTTCGGCTCCCGAACGGTTCCAGAAAT
>NZ_BCPP01001635.1:0-688 GCF_016586125.1 Burkholderia sp. E168m23 | reverse complement strand
CGCGCCGTTGCCGGCGATCAGTCCGCCGCCGCTCAGCGTGGTGCCGCCCGAGAACGTGTTCGCCCCGAGCAGCGTCGTCGTGCCGCTGCCGGTTTGCGCGAGCCCGCCGTTGCCGGCGATCGTGCCGCTCAGGCCGAGATCGTTCGCGCCGTTCAACCCCAGCGTGACGCCGGCGCCAAGATTGACCGCATTGCCGAGCGTCACGCCCGGCACGCTCGCGCCGAGCGACGCCGAGCCGTTGACGTCGAGTGCGCCGAGGCCGAGCGCCGCGCCGCTGCCGACGACCAGGCTGCCGCCCGTCAGCGCGGTGCCGCCCGCATACGTGTTGTTGCCGGTCAGCGCCTGCGAGCCGGTGCCGGCGAGCGTCAGCCCGCCCGCCCCGCCGATGTTGCCCGCGAAGACGCCGCTGCCGCTGCCCGCGAGCGTCAGGTGGTTCGCACCGAGATCGATCGTCGAACCGGCGACACCCGACAGCGTGCCGATCGACTGCGGCGTGGTCGCCCCGCTGATATTGAACTGCGCACCGGCGCCGGTCAGGTTGACGGGGCTCGACGCGGCAAGACTGCCGCCCGCGCCGATCGCGAGCGTGCCGCTGCCGATCGTGGTGCCGCCGGTAAACGTTTCGGCCGCAGTGAGCGTCGTTCTACCCGGGCCGTTCACGGACAGGCCGCCGCTACCGGAAATGATC
>NZ_BCPP01001634.1:0-691 GCF_016586125.1 Burkholderia sp. E168m23 | reverse complement strand
CGCTCTTCCGCTTCCTCGCTCACTGACTCGCTGCGCTCGGTCGTTCGGCTGCGGCGAGCGGTATCAGCTCACTCAAAGGCGGTAATACGGTTATCCACAGAATCAGGGGATAACGCAGGAAAGAACATGTGAGCAAAAGGCCAGCAAAAGGCCAGGAACCGTAAAAAGGCCGCGTTGCTGGCGTTTTTCCATAGGCTCCGCCCCCCTGACGAGCATCACAAAAATCGACGCTCAAGTCAGAGGTGGCGAAACCCGACAGGACTATAAAGATACCAGGCGTTTCCCCCTGGAAGCTCCCTCGTGCGCTCTCCTGTTCCGACCCTGCCGCTTACCGGATACCTGTCCGCCTTTCTCCCTTCGGGAAGCGTGGCGCTTTCTCATAGCTCACGCTGTAGGTATCTCAGTTCGGTGTAGGTCGTTCGCTCCAAGCTGGGCTGTGTGCACGAACCCCCCGTTCAGCCCGACCGCTGCGCCTTATCCGGTAACTATCGTCTTGAGTCCAACCCGGTAAGACACGACTTATCGCCACTGGCAGCAGCCACTGGTAACAGGATTAGCAGAGCGAGGTATGTAGGCGGTGCTACAGAGTTCTTGAAGTGGTGGCCTAACTACGGCTACACTAGAAGAACAGTATTTGGTATCTGCGCTCTGCTGAAGCCAGTTACCTTCGGAAAAAGAGTTGGTAGCTCTT
>NZ_BCPP01001633.1:0-691 GCF_016586125.1 Burkholderia sp. E168m23 | reverse complement strand
CCGCCAGATCGCGACGCACCGCGCGGTGCAGACGCCGCCGGCTCGTGCCGGGATCGCCGGGAAACACCAGCGCGAAGATCAGCGCGCCGAACGCGATGCCGAGCATCGTCGCGAGCGCGCTGTTCAGGAACGCGGCGTCGCCGATGCGCGTCGTGTTGTCCGGCGACGTGAAATTCCAGAAGAAGATCGAGAACGCGCTGCCCATCGCAGCCGTGCGCGGATGGCGCATCGCGATCCCGGTGCCGATCAGGAACACGCCGAGGATATAGGCGAGCATCTCGAAGCCCGACACCGCCGGCAGCAGGATGAAGTTGCAGACGACACCGGCGACCGCCGCGCATGCCGAGCCTTTCAGGAAGCCGATGGCCGCGCGCACCGAGTTGGGGCGGGTCGAGAACAGCGCGCCGACCACGGCCGTGATCGCGACGAACCCGCCGCCCGCCGGCCACGCGGTGAAGATCCAGATCGCCGACGCGGCCAGCACCGCGATGAACGCGCGGATGCCGTTGTGCCACGCGAGCACCGGATCGCGATGGAACGCGTAGCGCACCCGCGAAGGCGGCAGTTCGGGCCGGTCGAGCAGCGCCTGGCTCGCGAAGGCGCGCTCGAACCCGCCGAGCAGCGCCGCCAGCCGATCGAGCGTGAGCAGGCGCGACGTGTCCGGCGCGGCGGCCTCGGCACGCAGCGCATC
>NZ_BCPP01001632.1:0-691 GCF_016586125.1 Burkholderia sp. E168m23 | reverse complement strand
CAGGTGCTGCTGCACGATGCGCATGACCTGTGGCCCGAATTCCTCGCGGCAATGCCAGCACCGGTCGACGTCGATCCTCGTATAACTTCGTATAATGTATGCTATACGAAGTTATTACGCCGATCAGCATCGCATAAGCGCGTGCGATCGCCGCGTCGTGCACGAACGATGCGAGCGCGATGCGGCCGATCTCGAACGCGCCGAGGCTGATCGCGATGCCGAGCAGCACCGACCACGCGAGATGCTTCGTCGCCACCGTGTCGCCCCATACCTCGACGAGCGTCGTGGCCGCCGCATCGGCGCCGGCCAACGGCCGGGTGCGATGCGGCGCGGGTGCGACGGCGCTTGAACCGGTCTGTTCCATGTGTCTCCTCCTGGTTTGATATGTCGCCGGCCATGCCGGCGCGGCGCGGACTGCACACCGCGTCGATCACGCGGCGCGCAGCCGCGCGTCAGCCGCCGCTGCGGCCCGCGAGCAGCTCGACGGCGAAATCGGCACGCACGTCCTTCGCCGCGACCATCCGCTGCGCGATCCGGTCGATGTCGGCGCCGGTCGCGCCGGCCGCGACGGCGATGTTGCGCGCATGCAGCGCCATGTGGCCGCGCTGGATCCCTTCGGTCGCGAGCGCGCGCAGCGCCCCGAGATTCTGCGCAAGCCCGACCGCGACCGCAATTTCGCCGAGTTCCTGCG
>NZ_BCPP01001631.1:0-695 GCF_016586125.1 Burkholderia sp. E168m23 | reverse complement strand
TCGGCGTATAGCCGCCGATGATCAGCGGGCGCAGCGCGAACACGAGCACGCCGTAGGCGGCCGCCACGCCGCACGCGAAGAACACGCTGTGCCGGCCGAGCAGCCGGGCTTCCTCGGCGCGTCCCGCGCCGAGCGCGCGCGCGACCAGCGTCGACGCCGCCACGCCGATCGACAGCGGCGTCATGTACAGCACCGCGCCGATGTTGCCGGCGATCTGGTGGCCGGCGAGCGTCGTCGTGCCGAACTGCGCGATGAACAGCGCCATGCACGTGTACGACGTGACCTCGATCAGGTACGACAGGCCCATCGGCACGCCGAGCTTCAGGATCGCCTTCTGGCGCGCCCAGACGGGCCAGCAGAAGCGCGAGAAGATCGCGAGCGGCGCGAACACGTCGAGCTTCGCGAGCAGCGTGTAGCCGATCAGCGCGAGCGCCCAGTTGATCAGCGTGCTGGCCAGCCCGCAGCCGGGGCCGCCGAGCGCCGGTACGCCGAAGCCGCCGAAGATGAACCACACGTTCAGCGGAAACTTGAGCAGCAGCGCGCCGATCTGGAGGATCATCGCGAGCCGCGGCTTGCCGGCCGCGTTGGTCAGCGCGTTATAGATGCGGAATACGAGGCTGGCGGGCAGCCCGTACGACAGGACGCGCAGGTAGTCGACGGTGCGATCGTGCAGCGCGGCGGGCGCGTGCGCGACG
>NZ_BCPP01001630.1:0-696 GCF_016586125.1 Burkholderia sp. E168m23 | reverse complement strand
TTGCAGGGGTGGCGTGCGAAAGATGCACGATCCGCTTAATAGCCATATAGCCGATGGCGCGCCAAGGCGACGGCGCATGACCGTGAATGGCCACCTTCGCAGTGGATGACCATCGATACGATTTCTATCGGTAGGGCTTCGACAAAGGAGTGAATCGCCTGAGCCTGCTCCGCGGTGAACGTGCGGGCGAGTTTGTCCCGCGGCCTCTTCGATAGATTCGGGTTCAGGAAATCGACGTCCGCAAAGCTCAGTCGCAGCAGATGGCCCTGAATCAAGCGTGCGTTCATGCCGCGTGCATACATGCTGATGACGTGATCGTCGAAGCCGGGCAGCCGGCATTGATACTTGCCGGCCAATTGCCGTTCGAACGTTGCCTGCCGGTCATGCGGAATATCCAGCTTCAGTTCGCCGTTGGGGCGTGAGGAACGTCTTGGTGCGGGTGCCATTGCGGTGGTTGCCGGCCTTGCCTTGCTCGGTCCCGGCTTCCGGATGGTGGCTCATCTCGGCCATGCGCTTGGCCAACTGCTTCCTGAGCTGGCCGGCCAAGCCCCGATTCGCCCAGGATTGACTCGGCGTTCTTGCCCTGAACCTGGGCAAGCAACTGATCGTCAGTTCGTCGGGAAACACCTTCGGTGCCTTCGGATTCTTGCTCTTCTTGATCACTGTTGCATCGGTCATAGGACGTTAGTTCGGGGG
>NZ_BCPP01001629.1:0-696 GCF_016586125.1 Burkholderia sp. E168m23 | reverse complement strand
CCGGGATGATCTTCACGATCGAGCCGATGATCAACGCCGGCAAGCGCGACATCCGCACGATGCCCGACCAGTGGACGGTCAAGACGCGCGACCGCAGCCTGTCCGCGCAATGGGAGCACACGGTGCTCGTCACCGAAACCGGCTACGAGGTGCTGACCGTGTCGGCCGGCACGCCGGCGCGCCCCGTGTTCGCGCAATCGGCCGCCGCCGTCTGAGCGCCGTCGCGCCAGCCCGCCCCACCCCGCACCTGAACGGCCGCCCATGAGCGCTCACGCTGCCCCCTCGCCCGAAGCGCTGTCGCGGCGCGCCGAATTCAAGGCCGCCAAGACGGAGATGCTGGAGCGCTTTCGTCACGCGGCGAACGTCGCGTCGCTGATGCACGCGCTGTCGAAACTCACCGACGATGCATTGAAGCGCGTGTGGGACGAATGCGGACTGCCCGCGACGCTCGCGCTCGTCGCCGTCGGCGGCTACGGGCGCGGCGAGCTCGCGCCCTATTCCGACGTCGACATCCTCGTGCTGCTACCGGATGCGCACGACGCGGCGCTCGACGCGCGCATCGAGCGGTTCATCGGGATGGCGTGGGATCTCGGCCTCGAGATCGGCAGCAGCGTGCGCACGGTCGCGCAGTGCATCGAGGAGGCGTCGCAGGACGTCACGGTGCAGACCTCGCTGCTGGAAGCGCGCCGCATCGTC
>NZ_BCPP01001628.1:0-697 GCF_016586125.1 Burkholderia sp. E168m23 | reverse complement strand
CGATGGCGCTCGCGCGGCTGTTGAACCAGCGCGACGACACGCGCGCGGAAGCGAACCGGATCGCATGGTCGCTCGCGAAGCGCGCCGACGCGGACCATACGGAAGCGATGGCGCTGTGGCGGCGCGTGCTGCAGTCGGCCGGCAGCGATCCCGCGTATCTCGATGCGCTGCACGCGTATCTCGCGCTCGCGCCGGACGACACCGAATTCCGCGATCGCGCCGCCGGCCTCGACCAGCAGCGCGACGCGCAACGCCGGCTCGAGCGCGATCCCGACTACATCGCGCAGCAGCGCGGGTTGCAGGCGCTGGCGCGCGGCGATCTGGCCGCCGCCGATCCGCTGCTCGCGCGCGCCGCGCGGGCGCGCCCGGACGACGCCGATGCGCTGGGCGGGCTCGGCCTGCTGCGTCTGCGCGAAGGGCGGCACGACGAAGCGCGCGCGCTGTTCGCGCGGGCCGCGACGCGTGCGACCGACCAGCGCGGCAAATGGCAAGGCCTCGCGCGTACCGCGCAGTTCTGGGGGCTGCTCGCCCAGGGCCGCGAAGCGGCCAGTGCGGGCCGCCAGCGCGATGCCGAGCGCGCGGCGCGGGCGGCGCTCGCGATGCAGCCGGACAACCCGGACGCGAAGCTGCAGCTCGCCGATGCGCTGCTCGCGCAGCGCGACTGGGCGCGGGCGGAGCCGTTGCTGCGCGGCTTGCT
>NZ_BCPP01001627.1:0-701 GCF_016586125.1 Burkholderia sp. E168m23 | reverse complement strand
CGGGTCGCGCGACGTCGAGATCGGCTGGCGGCTCGTGCGTGCGACATGGGGGCGCGGCATCGCGAGCGAAGCCGCGGCGGCCGTCGTGCGGCACGCGTTCGACACCGTGCGCCTGCCGCGCGTGATCGCCGATATCGCGGAGGCCAACAGCGGCTCGCTGAACGTGGCGCGCAAGCTCGGCATGCGGCGCGTGAGCATCGTGCACGACGGCATTCCTTACATTCGTCATCGTCTCGAACGCGACGATTTGCGCGCGTAGCGCGGCGTCGTGCAGGCCAGGTGTCGGAGATCGTCAACCGGACGCGTATCGCGGTCATGACGGATTAACGGCGCCCGGGATCAGGAGTATCGTTGCCGGAATTTGCAACATGGGGTACGACCATGGCACTCGGCAACGACGTTCATCTCATTCCCGTCAGGCTCGACGCGCTGCGTCCGACCCAGATGACGGTGGGCTACCGCGAAGTCAAGGCGAAGCGCAAGCACTGGAAGGCGCTGAACAAGCGCGCCCGCAAGGCCGCGATCGAATCGCACTGGTTCCCGGCCGTGCTCGGCCCGGACGGACTGCACTACATCACCGATCATCACCATCTCGGCCTCGCGCTGATCGAGGAGGGCGAGGCGCGCGTGAACGCGATGCTGCTGAAGGATCTGTCGTGGCTCGACGACACGATCTTCTGGCGGATGATGGAACACAACCA
>NZ_BCPP01001626.1:0-704 GCF_016586125.1 Burkholderia sp. E168m23 | reverse complement strand
GCGCACCGACAGACGCAGTACCGCGCCGACCAGTTCGAATTCGCGAATACGGTACGTGTGCGCGATATGCAGCATCGCGCGATCGATGTCGACGCCGGAGCGCAGCATTCGCGACACGTCGTCGAGGCAGCGGCGCAGCGGCATTTCGGCCGTCTGAAGCGCCGACTGGAACGCCGCCGGCACGCTGTTCCCGAGCGTCACGAGCCGTACGATCCCGTCGAGAAACGACGGCAACTGACGGACGATCTTCAGGCGGCGCCGGCTGATGCGTGACGTGATCCACAGCACGACCAACACACTGCCCGCGATGAGCGCGGCCGCCGCGGCGAGCACGCCGCCGGCCATGCCGGCCCACAGTGCGAGCAGCACGACGATCGCCAGCGACAGCACGAGGCCGGCGCGGACTTCATCGAGGCCCGCACGGTCGGACAGCACAGCCCATGCGTTGAACGCCGACGCACGCCAGCGCGCGAACCCTTGTTCGGGCTCCTGCGGGGTCGCCGTACCGGCGCCGGGCGCGCGCGGTGCGTGTATCGCCAGCCGATGCGGCGGGGCGCGCGCCCTGTCCGACGCGGCTGTCGAAGAACCGCTGCGCATGCGCACGCCCTTCCCGCACCTGGCTTCCGCGCCACAGCAGCAACCCGGCCGCCGCGCAAATCAACGCGAACATCAGCGCGAGCAAGGTGGCGCTAGACATTGAAGCC
>NZ_BCPP01001625.1:0-704 GCF_016586125.1 Burkholderia sp. E168m23 | reverse complement strand
GGGCGCGGCGCTCGGCGCGCGCGCGATCGACGTCGCGGCCGGCGATTTCCGCTTCTCCGCGCGCCACGTGCGGTTCCGGCTCGGCGCGATCACCGCGATCATCGGGCCGAACGGCTCGGGCAAGACCACGCTGCTCGAAACGCTGCTCGGCTTCCGGCGCGGCGGCAGCGACGTGCGCGTGCTCGACGTGCCGGCCGAACGCTTCATGCGCGATTCGCGGTCGCTGCAGCGAATCGGCGCGCAATTGCAGAAGGTCGAGTATCCCGATCATCTGCGTGTATCCGAGATCGTCGCGCTGCACCGCGCGATGTACGCACACACCGATGCGGCGATCACCGACGCGCTCGGCATCGCCGAACTGCTCGACAAGCCGTGCCGCGCGCTGTCGAAGGGGCAGCGCCAGCGCGTGGACCTGTACGTCGCGCTCGCGCACCGGCCCGAGCTGGCCGTGCTCGACGAGCCGTTCACGGGCCTCGACCGTCGCTATGCGGGCGTCGTGATCGACCTGCTGCGCGACCGCGCAAGCGGCACGAGCGTCGCGATGATCTGCCATTCGGAGGAGGAACTGAGCGTGGTCGACGATCTCGTCTGGGTGCGCGACGGCGGCGTGCGCTACCAGGGCGACCGGGACACGCTGCGCGCCGAGCTCGTCGGCGATGCGCGCGCGGTCCTGTATTGCCGCGACGCAGCCGATGCGCGCGCGC
>NZ_BCPP01001624.1:0-706 GCF_016586125.1 Burkholderia sp. E168m23 | reverse complement strand
TGCTGCACGGCACAACCCATACGATTGCGGGATAGGAAAATGGGTTTCTCATCCCGAAATCATGCAATCAAACCATTGATTAAAAACAACTAAAAAATTCCACGCCTCCCGAGCCAGCCCCTGTTTCGCTCCCGCCGATTTGCCTAGACTCTTATACAAGACCTCGCGAAACGGAACGTACCGCTTCCCCGCCTCGCGAACAGCATCATCCCCGTCAGATTCGGCAGGCATACATCGCATCAAGGAGCTCATCATGTCGCGTCAGCAACAGGCACAGGAACTGCAGCAGCAATGGGAAACCGATCCGCGCTGGAAGGGCATCAAGCGCAGCTACTTGGCTGAGGACGTGGTCCGCTTGCGCGGCTCGATCCCGATCGAGCACACGCTGGCCAAGCGCGGCGCGGAAAAACTGTGGGGCCTCATCAACAACGAGCCGTTCGTCAACGCACTCGGCGCGCTGACCGGCAACCAGGCGATGCAGCAGGTGAAGGCCGGCCTGAAGGCCATCTACCTGTCCGGCTGGCAAGTCGCCGGCGACGCGAACGTCGCGGGCGAAATGTACCCGGACCAGTCGCTGTACCCGGCCAACTCGGTGCCGCTCGTCGTGAAGCGCATCAACAACACGCTGACGCGCGCCGACCAGATCCAGTGGTCGGAAGGCAAGAACCCGGGCGACGAAGGCTACGTCGACTTCTTCGCGCCGATC
>NZ_BCPP01001623.1:0-707 GCF_016586125.1 Burkholderia sp. E168m23 | reverse complement strand
GCGCTGACGCTCGAGGCGAGGACGGTTGCTGCGATGAGGGTCTTGTAGAACTTCATATGTGTTGCACTCCGGTTCGGTTGTTGTTGATTCCGGGACGAAGCGGCGGGACGCGACGGCCGATCGGTGAACGCCCCGCGATGGCCGCCCCGCGCTTCATCCGTCGCGTGGCGGCGGCCGCGCCGCCATGACATGTGTGCGTGGCGGACCGGCATGGCCGGGCCGCAGCGTGCAACACGTCTTTCATGGTAGCGGCATTCGCCGGATCGTGCGTTCAAGGTGCAATGGGGCTGGCGGCGCGAGCAGGATCAGGATCAATGATCGTGCAGACGGATGGGGCGCGCGGCGCGGAACAATGGTGCCGCGGCCTGTCGATCAGGGCAACCCCATAGATGGGCACCCGAACTTCGTGGCGCATCGAACGACGCGGCGGTCGCCGCGCCGCCACGCGGCATCACGCATTGCGCGAATACACCCTGCGATGCCGCACCGCCTCCGCCAGCACGTCGAGCACCGGCTCCGTCTGCGTCCAGCTCAGGCACGCGTCGGTAATCGACACGCCGTACTTCAGCGGCACGCCCGGCTTCAGATCCTGCCGGCCCGCTTCGAGATGGCTTTCCACCATCACGCCGACGATCCGGTGCTCGCCCTGCCCCAACTGCCGCGCGAGATCCTGCGCCACCTCGATCTGCCGCTCGTGCGACTTGTTC
>NZ_BCPP01001622.1:0-708 GCF_016586125.1 Burkholderia sp. E168m23 | reverse complement strand
GGGCTCGATTCTACGACGGGAACGCGTGTGCCCGGCCGTCACAGCATGCTGCGCGGCCGCACCATCGTCCCGTCGACGAACCGCCGCGCGCGAAACGCCGACAGGTCGAGCGACGGCGCGCCCGTGTCGATCCATTCGGCGAGCAGCCGGCCGACGATCGGCCCCATCGCGAAGCCGTGCCCGCAGAACCCTGTCGCAATCGCGAGCCCCGACGGCGTACCCGGCGCATCGATCACCGGGATGCCGTCGGGCAGCACGTCGATCAGGCCGGCCCACGCTTCGACGATCTGCGCATCCTTCAGCGCGGGAAAGATTGCCTTGAGCTTCGCGAGCGCGCGCGGCGCATGCGCCCGATTCGGCTGCGGCTGCGGATCGCGCGGCTCGATCGGCCCGGTCGCGCCGCCAATGCGTGCGAACACGTCGCGCCAGGCGGACGCATTCAGGTGCAGCCGGAATTTGTCGCGCTGCGACCAGAATTCCGGCCAGAAGAGGCTCAATCCGCGCAGGTGGCCGAGCGTCAGATCGACGTCGACCTGCATGTCGTCGGCGAGGTTGATCGCGCCGTTCTTGCGCTGCCGGATGCCGAGACCGTGCCCCCAGATCGTCGACGCGGACACGTCGGGCAGCACGTTGGTGCGCATGCAGGTGCCGCGCACGGCCTGCTGCGGCAGCCGGATGCCGACGCCGTCGAGCAGCCGGAAACTGGTC
>NZ_BCPP01001621.1:0-709 GCF_016586125.1 Burkholderia sp. E168m23 | reverse complement strand
CGCGTGACTCGAAGTTCGCGATGATGCCGTGGCGGTCATAGCCGCGCACCGCGAGGATGAACGGGAAGCCGAACTTCTCGCGATACGTGCGGTTCAGCGTCAGCAGCTTGTCGAACTCTTCCTGCGTACACTGGTCGAGGCCCGCGCCGCTTTGCTCGCGGGTCGACTCGGCCGTCAGCTCGCCGCGCACGGCGGCCTTGCCGGCCAGTTCCGGGTGAGCGTTGATCAGTGCGAGCTGGCGCGCTTCGCCGCCGGTTTCCACCGCATTCGACATCGTCTGGTGCAACGCATCGATGCTCGCGAACGGCCGTTGGCCCGCGGCGACCTCGGCCACCCACGGCGAATGTTCGAAGATCCCGGACAGCGCCGCGACGAATGCGCTCGGCGCCATCGTGTTCAGTTGTTCCAACGTGTAGCGCATCGCCTTCATGCTTTCCCTTCGTTTCGATGATTGGGCTGATACGGATGATGTTCACGCCAGTGACGCGCGATATCGACACGGCGCGTCACCCATACGCGATCGTGCTTCTCGATGTGATCGAGGAACCGCTGCAGCCCGCGGAACCGGCCCGGCCGGCCGAGCAGCCGGCAGTGCATGCCGATCGACAGCATCTTCGGCGCCTCGTCGCCCTCCGCGTACAGCACGTCGAACGCATCGCGCAGGTAATCGAAGAAGTGATCGCCGGTATTGAAGCCCTGCGGCGTCGCG
>NZ_BCPP01001620.1:0-710 GCF_016586125.1 Burkholderia sp. E168m23 | reverse complement strand
ATGCGTGAGCGGGTACACGAGCATCAGCAGGAACAGCGACATCAGCACCGTACCCGGCACGTCGATGCGCTGGCCGCGCGGCGCGCGATTTTCCGGGATGAAGCGCCAGCTGCCGATCAGCGCCAGGATGCCGATCGGCAGATTGACGAGGAAGATCGCGCGCCAGCCGAGCCCGAACGGATGCAGGCTGATCAGCGCGCCGCCGCCAAGCTGGCCGATCACGGCCGCGAGGCCGAACGCGAACCCGTAGAAGCCCATCACGCGCACCTGTTCCTGCGGGCTGAACACGCTGCGGATCGTCGCGAGCACCTGCGGCGCGAGGATCGCGGCGAACAGGCCCTGCAGCACGCGGCCGCCGACGAGTACCGTGCCGTTGTCGGCGAGCCCGCACAGCGTCGACGCGAGCACGAAGCCGGCCATGCCGATCATGAACATGCGCTTGCGTCCGTACAGGTCGCCGAGCCGCCCGCCGGTGATCTGGACGACCGCGTTCGCGCATGCATAGGCCGACACGACGAGCTGCAACTCGGCCTGGTGCGCGCCGATGCCGTCGCGAATGGCCGGGAGCGCGAGATTCACGATGAAGTAGTCGAGCGGCGGCAGAATGGCGCCGACCAGCAGGACCACGAGCGCCCAGCTATGATGGCTGCGCGGCGTCGCCGCGGCGGCCGCGCAGGCTGGTGCGCAGGGGGCGAGGGTGTTGTTCGTCA
>NZ_BCPP01001619.1:0-711 GCF_016586125.1 Burkholderia sp. E168m23 | reverse complement strand
CGAGCGACGAGCCGAGCCGGTTCTGCGACACGCGCGCCCGGCTCTGCGCGGCGCCTGCCGTGATCGTCGGCAGGAACCCGGCGTGCTGATAGTCGACCATCGCGCGGGCCTGTTGCAGGTCGGCGACGGCTTTCTTCACCGTCTGGTTCGACACGTCGACGCGCGCTTCGAGCGCGTTCAGATCGGCGTCGCCGAACACGGTCCACCATGCGCCGCGCGCGGCGTCGTCGGCGGGCATCGCGACGTGCCAGCCGGCTTGCGCGGCCGGTACTGCCGGTGCGCCCGCGTAGTGCGCGGGCACCGCGACGGCGGGCGGCGAATAGGGCGGCAGCGTCGAGCAGGCGGTCAGTGCGGCGACGGCGCCGAGCGCGACGATGCGGCGAGCGAACGGGAGCGGATGAGGAAGGCGCATGGCAAGTATCTCGTGAGTCGTCGTCGATGGGTCAGCCGCGGGCGGGCGCTGGAGCGGGTGTCGACGCAGCAGGTGCGACGCCGGCCGCGCGCAGCGGCGGCACGTTGTGCACACCGGTCGCGGACGCTGGCTGCGCGGACGAAGCAGACGAAGCAGACGAAGCAGACGAAGCAGACGAAGCCGCAACCGGCGCCGCATCGTGCGAAGTCGACACGATCTTCACGGCTTCCCCGGCCGTGATCGCATCCCCCGGGTTGTCGATCACACGATCGGTCGCCGCGAGCCCCGCGACGATCTCG
>NZ_BCPP01001618.1:0-715 GCF_016586125.1 Burkholderia sp. E168m23 | reverse complement strand
GAACAGCGGCGCGTCGGGCGCCGGCGCCGCGCTGTCGAGGTGCGCGACCCAGTCGAGGTCGATGAAGTCGTGGTCGGGCGTTTCCCATCGCTCTCGCCGATAACCGACGACCGGCCGCCGCGCGAACAGCGCGGGCACGATGGTTTGCACATGGCTGTTGGGCAGCCAGCGCGGTGCGCGATAGCGCAATGAATCGTCGTCGGGGGCCGGGGGCCCGGTCAGCGGCGAGGTGGGCGGAGAAGCCGTACTCATGATCGCCCCGCTAATGCGTTGCTTCGTTCTTCGTCAGTGCAGCGGACCCTGCCCGTGACGGATCTTCGCGGCGAATTGTCCGGCCGCTTGTTCAGGAATCGGGCTCGCGTGGATGTGCGCGATGCGCCATTCGCCGCGTTCGTGGATCATCACGTACGTCGCGAAAACCATGTCGGGTTCGGCCGTCAGGTCGGCCTGCTGATGCGCTTCGGCGATCGTATAGACGACCGTGCCGAGGCTGTCGTACACGCGGATGTCGAGCGGCTCGATCGTGACCGGGCGCGTCGCGAGCCGGTTGGCGAGCCCGCCGCGGATCTGGTCGAGGCCGTGCAGATGCTCGCCGTCCGCCCATACGCAGCTGGCGAAATCCTCGTCGATCCACAACGCCAGCAGCGCGTCGAGATTGGCATCCGCGACGGCCTGGTAGTAGGCGTTCAGCGTATCGGCAGCGGCTTCGAAGAGG
>NZ_BCPP01001617.1:0-715 GCF_016586125.1 Burkholderia sp. E168m23 | reverse complement strand
AGCGAAATCTACCGGATGCTCGAACGTCTCGTCGCGCGCCGCTACGTGATGCGTTCGACCGGCGGCGACCGCTACACGCTCAGCCTCAAGCTGTTCGCGCTTGCGCACCGGCATCCGCCGATGAACCGGCTGATCGCCGAGGCGCTGCCGCCGATGCAGCGCTTCGCGGATGCCGCCGAACAGTCGTGCCACCTGTCCGTCTACGATCGCGGCAACATGCTCGTGATCGCGCAGGTGGACGGGCCCGGCCCATGGGGCGTATCGGTGCGACTCGGCTCGCGCGTCGGGCTCGCCGATACCGCGTCGGGACGCATGCTGCTGGCGTTCCAGGGCCCCGAGCAACGCGCACACATGCTGGCCGAGCATCGCAAGGTCAAGGGTGAAGCACCGCTGAACGAGCAGGAACTCGCGAATGCGTGCCAGTCGATCCGGCAGTCCGGCTACCTGCGTCAGGACAGCCGCCAGGCGTACGGCGTGACCGACCTGACCGTGCCGATCCTCGGGCCGGCCGGCCATGCGATCGCGGTGCTGACGTGCCCGTACATGCGGCGGATCGATGCGCACATGGCGCCGTCCGTCGACGTGGTCGTCGACGCGCTGCGCGACACAGCTGCCCATCTGTCGATGTGCCGCACCGAGGCCTGCTGACGCGCGGGTTCCCCGGCAAAGCGCACCGGGCACGGCGCAGCGGCACCGACTCCGGTTGCGCGCAACG
>NZ_BCPP01001616.1:0-715 GCF_016586125.1 Burkholderia sp. E168m23 | reverse complement strand
AACGTGGTGTCCGGCGGCGACGACACCGACTTGCAGCGTGACGGCGATTTCGTGCCGCACGATGCGCGCTACCGCCGCACCGGCGAATATCTCGACGTGCTGAAACGGATCTGGCTGGCCGATGCGCCGGTCGATCACGACGGCGCGTTCTACCGGCTGCGCGGCGCATCGCCGCTCGTGAAGGGCGCGCAGCGACCGCACGTGCCGATCTATTTCGGCGGCTCGTCGCCGGCCGCGCTTGCCGTTGCGGGCGAGCATGCGGATGTCTACATGACGTGGGGCGAGCCGCTCGACGCGGTGCGCGAGCAGATCGCGCGCGTACGGGCCGCCGCCACGCCGTTCGGGCGCGCGCCGCGCATCAGCGTGTCGTTCCGGCCGATCGTCGCCGATACCGAGGCGGCCGCGTGGGAGAAGGCCGAGGCGATCCGCGAGCGCGTGCGGGCGGCGCGGCTCGCGAACGGCCAGCCGATCGCCGGTCATGCGCCGCAGAATGCGGGCTCGCAGCGCCTGATGGCCGCCGCCGCGCAGGGCGATGTGCTCGACGAGCGGCTGTGGATGGGGGTTGCGAACCTGACCGGCGCGCGCTGGAATTCGACCGCGCTGGTGGGCACGCCCGAGCAGGTCGCGCGAGCGCTGGGCGCGTATTACCGGCTCGGCGTATCGACGTTCCTGATTCGCGGTTTCGATCCGCTCGACGATGCACTGGCCTACGGGC
>NZ_BCPP01001615.1:0-716 GCF_016586125.1 Burkholderia sp. E168m23 | reverse complement strand
GCGCAAGCGGCTCGCGGCGCTGCCCGGCGTGACCGGCGTGCGCGTGTCGGCCGCGCACGTGGTCGAGGCGTTCGGCGATGCGACGCTGCATCCGAACGTGCACCGGATCGTCGGCGAACAGGGTATCCAGCATCTCGCGCTCGCGCCGAGCACGCCGGGCGACCTGCTGCGCCTGTGCACCGAGGGCCCGACCCATGACTAAGGTGTTCCTGATCCTCGTGCGCAACGAGCTGCTCGGCTATCTGCGCAGCCGCTCGTCGCTGTTCTGGACGCTGGTGTTCCCGGTGTTCCTGCTGAGCGTGATGCTGTTCGCGTTCGGCGGCTCGGGCTCGCTCGGCACGGCCGACATCGCGTTCGACGTGCCCGGCGGCGCGACGCCGTACAACCAGGCGTGCAAGGCGCAGATCGTCGCCAGCCTGTCGCACAGCGACACGGTGAAGGCGACCTTCGGCGGCCGCGGCACGCCGGCCGAGCGCGTGACCGTCGTGCTCGGCGCCGACGAGCGCACGCCGGCAACGATCCGCTACGACTTCAACGGCTCGCTCGCGGTGAAGGCGGCGTCGCGGGTCGTCGAGATCGCGCTCGCACGCTGCGCCGCGCAGCGGCTCGGGCTGCCGGCCGCGCAGGCACGCTTCGAGAATGCCGCGCCCACGCGCCGCCCGTTCGACTATGGCGCGTTCTTCGCGACCGGCATCCTCGTGATGGCGTTCATGGCG
>NZ_BCPP01001614.1:0-721 GCF_016586125.1 Burkholderia sp. E168m23 | reverse complement strand
GAAGTAGTAGCCCGTCTGCAGGTAGCCGGCGCCCATCTTGCGGCGGTCTTCCGGCCAGCTCTCGGCGACGTAGGTACCAGCGAGCGCCCATTCGCCGCCGACGCCGATCCCGGCAATCAGCCGGCACGCGGCCAGCGCCCACACGTCGTGCACGAACGCGGCCGCGCCGGTGAACACCGAATAGATCAGGATGCTCGCCGCGAGCGTGCGCACGCGGCCGAAGCGATCGGCGAGCGGCCCCCAGATGAACGACAGCCCCCAGCCGATCAGGAACAGCGCGAACAGGATCGAGCCGTACATCCCCAGATTCGCGGGCGTCGCCGCGATGCCGGACGCCGGCAGCAATTCCGTCAGCGCGGGAATCAGCACGAGCGCGTAGATCACCGAATCCACGCCGTCGAGCACCCAGCCCGCGTACACCGCCCAGAAGCCCTTCACCTGCTCGCGCGTGAGCGGCGTGCGCCGCGGCTTCGCGCCGGCCGCCGGCGCGTCGATCGCCTTGAACATCTTCGTCTCCTTGCCGGCGGGGCCGGCTCTTGCGCCGCGTCCGGTCCGGAATGGCCGGCAGTCGGGCTCTTTTGTGAGACGAGTATAGAAACGCTATCGATCGCTGAAAAATATGATATTCATCTTGCTCGATCGGATTGGCTTATGGCTCGAATCGGGCGTGATTCGGGCTTGAATCGGGAGACGGCGGCGATGGACTTGAGACAGTTGCGCT
>NZ_BCPP01001613.1:0-723 GCF_016586125.1 Burkholderia sp. E168m23 | reverse complement strand
CGAGTGCGATTTCGGTCGGCGCGATCATCGCGACGCCTCGTCGATCTGTCCGATCGCGATCCGCACGGCCTTGCGGACTTCGGGGTCGCGATCGTCGAGTGCGTCGTGTAGCGCCCGCAGCGTCGCCCGGTCGCGCAATTCGCCGAGCGCGAGCGCGGCTTCCTTGCGCAGGTTGCTGATCGTATGCGAGAGCAGCGCGACGACGGCCGACGCCGCGGCCGCATCGCGCAATTGGCCCAGCGCGCGGACGGCACGCACGCGCACTTGCCAGTAGTCGTCGTCGAGCGCGGCGACGAGCGGGTCGCGCGCAGCGGCGATGCGCAGCTTGCCGAGCGTGGCAGCCGCTTCTTCGCGCACCTGCCATTCGGCGTCACGCAGCGCCGCGAGCAACGCGGTGACGACGGCGGTATCGCCCGCCGCCGCAAACCCGATTGCGCCGACCGCGGCGCGCCGCACGTCCGCGTCGGCGTCCGCGGTCGCGACGCGGGCGAGCGGCGGCAGCGCGCGGCCGTCCTTGAGCCAGCCGAGCACGACGACCGCCTCGGCTCGGACGGCAGCGGCGCTCGCGTCGAGCGCGCGCAGCGCGGGCGCGAACGCGTCGGGGTCGCGCAACTCGCGCAAGCCGCGCAGCACGGCGCCGCGCACGAACGGCTCGGACCGGTCGGCCCAGCGGCACAGCACGGCGCCCGATGCCGCGTCCTTCAGTTCGGACAGGCTTTGCGC
>NZ_BCPP01001612.1:0-725 GCF_016586125.1 Burkholderia sp. E168m23 | reverse complement strand
TGGGCGGACCAGCAGCGGGGCCGCGTCGGTGATCGGCAGGTAGCCGATGCGAACCGGCGCATCCGGTTCGGCCGCGGCGTGCGCATTTGCCATCGACAGCAACGGGGCGGCGCCCGTCGCGGTGAACAGGGCCGCGAGCTTCAGCCATTCGCGGCGCGACATCGGAATCTGGCACATGGATAGGGAGGTCAGTTCAAGGGATGGAGTTCGGACGCGTGCGGGCGCTTCATGCCGGCCTGCAACGCCTTCAGGATGTCGATGCGCATCGTGCCGAGTTCGCTGACGAACGCGTCGCGCGGGTGCGGATAATCGACGTGCCACGCGTCGATGAAGCGGCCCTGCGTGCCGAGCAGCACGATGCGATCGGCCACTAGCAGCGCCTCGTCGATATCGTGGGTCACGAGCACCGTCGCGCAGCGCGTCGTCGCGACGATGTTCACCAGCAACTGCTGCATCGCGGCGCGCGTGACTTCGTCGAGCGCCGAGAACGGCTCGTCGAGCAGCAGCGCGTGCGGTTGACGCGCCAGCGCGCGGGCGAGCGCCGCGCGCTGCGCCATGCCGCCGGAAAGCTGGGCCGGGCGCAGCGACGCGGCGGCTTCGAGCCCGACCGCATGCAGCGCCGAGCGAACGCGTTCGCGTTGCTGATCGCGCGTGAGGCGCTCCTGATGTTCGAAGGCGAGACCGAACGCGACGTTCCGTTCGGTCGACAGCCACGGCAGCAGGCA
>NZ_BCPP01001611.1:0-726 GCF_016586125.1 Burkholderia sp. E168m23 | reverse complement strand
GGCGGCGGCGCCAGGCTTAGAATGCCGCTGAACCCTCGAAGCGGAGAACTGTTCATGACCGGATGGAATCACGCGCGGCAGGCGCGCGATGCACGCCTCGCGGCCGGCGCGGCATACGCGCAGGGCAAGCGGGTCGATGCGCGCGACACCGTCGCGTTGCTCGAAGCGGTGCTGCGGCCCGGCGATCGCGTGTGCCTCGAAGGCGACAACCAGAAGCAGGCCGATCTGCTCGCCACCGCGCTCGCCGACGTCGACAGCGCGAAGATCCACGACCTGCACATGGTGCAGTCGGGCGTCGTGCTGCCCGAGCATCTCGACGTGTTCGAGCGCGGCATCGCGAAGCGGCTCGACTTCGCGTATTCGGGCCCGCAGTCGCAGCGCATCGCGAAGCTGCTGTTCGGCGGCAAGATTGCGCTCGGCGCGGTGCATACCTATCTCGAACTGTTCGCCCGCTACTTCATCGACCTCACGCCGCAGGTCGCGCTGATCGCGGCCGTGAGCGCCGATCGCGACGGCAACCTGTACACGGGCCCGAACACCGAGGACACGCCGACCGTCGTCGAGGCGACCGCGTTCAAGGACGGCATCGTGATCGCGCAGGTCGACCGCATCGTCGACAAGGTGCCGCGCGTCGACATCCCGGGCGACCGCGTGCATTTCGTCGTCGAGGCCGGCCGGCCGTTCTACGTCGAGCCGCTGTTCACGCGTGATCCGGCCGCGATCACC
>NZ_BCPP01001610.1:0-726 GCF_016586125.1 Burkholderia sp. E168m23 | reverse complement strand
GTGGGACAAGTTCGACGCTTCGCTGCTCACCGACGAGCAGGCGAAGACGATCAAGATGAACGCGATCACCGAATGGTCGGCGCTGCCCGCGACGGAAATGTTCCTGCGCGACAACCAGCACGACAGCGACTTTTCCGCGTTCATGAGCGTGTGGTTCTTCGAGGAGCAGAAGCATTCGCTCGTGCTGATGGAATACCTGCGCCGCTTCAAGCCGGAGATGGTGCCGACCGAAGAGGAACTGCACGCGGTGCGCTTCCAGTTCGATCCGGCGCCGCCGCTCGAGACGCTGATGCTGCACTTCTGCGGCGAAATCCGTTTGAACCACTGGTACCGCTGCGCGGCCGACTGGCACACCGAGCCCGTCATCAAGCAGATCTACGAAACGATTTCGCGCGATGAAGCGCGTCATGGCGGCGCGTACCTGCGCTATATGAAGAAAGCGCTGAACGACTGCGGCGACGTCGCGCGTGCCGCCTTCGCGAAGATCGGCGTGCTGATGGCGTCGGCGCGCCGCACCGAGAAGCCGCTGCACCCGACCAACCTGCACGTGAACCAGGCGCTGTTCCCGCGCGACACCGTGCAGTCGCGCCTGCCGGACCCGGCATGGCTCGAGCGCTGGCTCGACGAGCAGATCCGTTTCGACGGCGAATGGGAGAAGAAGGTCGTCGAGCGGATTCTGCACAACCTGTCGATCCTGTTCGAGCGCACGTTCGCGACCGCGCAGGA
>NZ_BCPP01001609.1:0-727 GCF_016586125.1 Burkholderia sp. E168m23 | reverse complement strand
GAATGCCGAGGAAATCGGTGGCCGACGAGTTCGTGTATTCCTGGTCGACGATCTTGATGCCGTTCGCCTTCGCGACGTTCATGAACTGCTCGGCGACGCCCTGCCCATACGCGGTGCGATCGTCGATCACGGCGGCGGTTTTCGCGTTCAGCGTCTTCGCGGCGAACGTGGCCATCGTGCCGCCGAGCTGCTCGTCGCTCGCACCGATCCGGAAGATGTTCTTGAAGCCCTGTTTCGTCAGTGCCGGGTTCGACGCGACCGGCAGGATCGGCACGCCGGCGGTCGAATACACGCGCGACGCGGGGATCGCGACGCCCGAGTTGTACGGCCCGAGCACGGCAACGACGCCCTTGTCGACGAGGTTCTGCGCGACCTGCACGCCGGCCTTCGGGTCGGCCTGGTCGTCTTCGGAAACCAGTTTGAAGGTGACGGTCTTGCCGGCGACCTTGATGCCGGCCTTGTTGAGCTCCTCGACCGCGAGCCGCGCGCCGTTTTCGTTATCCTTGCCGTTGGCGGCCTGCGGGCCCGTGAGGGGCGCCGAATGGCCGATCATCACGACTTCCTGCGCGTGCGCGGAAGTCAGCGCGCCGGCGGTAATAGCCACCGAGAGCGCGGTCACGAGGTGTCGCATGATGTCTCCTGATTGGTTTTGTGTGAAACCAATGTAGGACACGCGTGGTCACATCGCAAGCAATTTCAAAATAATGATCGGGATTTTGGTCATATT
>NZ_BCPP01001608.1:0-729 GCF_016586125.1 Burkholderia sp. E168m23 | reverse complement strand
ACGGAACCCCGACAAGTCGGGCGAGCGGCCGCCGATGACGACTCACTACGCGGCGCTTGCGTACGCGCCGGGCGCGAAGCTGCCCGAGTCGATGAAGACGCTGCCCGCCCCGCGCCTGGACGCCGACCTGAACGAGACGGCCCGCGTGTCCGCACGTTTCAATCTCGATACGCGCAAGCCGCTCGTCGTGTTCTGCCCCGGCGCCGAATACGGCCCGGCCAAGCGCTGGCCGCCCGAGCACTTCGCGACGCTCGCGACCATCGTCCACCAGTCGTTCCCGTATACGCAGATCGTCGCGCTCGGCTCGCAGAAGGATGCCGCGGCCGCTCAGGCGATCGCCGACCACGCGCCGAACGTGCGCAACCTGTGCGGACAGACGTCGTTGTCCGAGGCATGCGCGCTGATCGCGCGCGCGAACGCGGTCGTCACCAACGATTCGGGGCTGATGCACGTCGCCGCCGCGTTGCGCCGGCCGCTCGTCGCGTTGTACGGATCGACCGATCCGCGCCACACCCCTCCGCTGTCGGACCTGGCGAAGGTACAATGGCTGCATCTCGAATGCAGTCCCTGCTTCGAACGCGAGTGCCCGCTCGGCCACCTGAAGTGCCTGCGCGAACTCGGTCCGGAGCAGGTATTCGGCGATTTGCGCGGCATGCTCGTCGGGCAGCGCTGACCCTGACCGGCAGCGTCGCACGGCGCGCCGGGCAATCCGATTCACCGGTGTGCGGC
>NZ_BCPP01001607.1:0-734 GCF_016586125.1 Burkholderia sp. E168m23 | reverse complement strand
CGGACGCGATGCCGCCCGCGTGCCGGCTCATCGTCAGGCGCAGCGCGCGCTGATACGTGTCGATCGTGTCGGCCAGCAACTGTTGCTGCTGGTCGAGCCCGCGCAGGCTGAAGTACGCGCTGGCTAGGCTGGCCTGCAGGCTCAGCCGCACCGACGCGAGATCGTCGGCGCTGGCCTGCGCATCGGCGCGCCCGGCCGCGACTTCGTTGCGGACTTTTCCCCACAGGTCGAGGTCGTAGTCGAAGCCAGCGTCGAGCGTGTTGTCGCCATAGACGTTCGGCTGGTTCGAGCCGCGCAGCGGCCGCGTGGCCGATTGGCGGTTGCTCGAGATCTGCGCGCCGAGACCGATGGTCGGGAAGAGGCCCGAGCGTGCCTGATCGAACAGCGCGGCCGCTTCGTCGTGGCGGGCCACGGCCGCGGCCACGTCGGGGTTGGCCGCGGCCACCCGTGCTTCGAGCCGGTCGAGTACGGGATCGCGGAACGCTTTCCACCAGCCGTCGCGCGCGATGTGGTCGGCCGGCTTCGCGGCCTGCCAGCCGCCGGCTTCCTTGAAGCTGGCGGGCAGCGCCGTTTGCGGCGCGTGATAGGCGGGCGCGAACGAGCACGCGGACAGGAACGCGACGCCGGCGAGCATCGCGCAGAGCCGAAGCCGGTTAGCCATGCGCACGCTCCGTATCGCGCGCGACCGATGCGACGGTGCGGGCCGGCGCCGCGAGCCTGACCGGGTCGCCATC
>NZ_BCPP01001606.1:0-734 GCF_016586125.1 Burkholderia sp. E168m23 | reverse complement strand
AATGTGCAGCTTCATGAGCCGCGAGAAGATCGACCAGCTGCTTGAGGAGCTCTCGAAATGACGTCCCTCCACGACCGTCACATCAAACCGCTGATCCTCGCTGGTCTGAACGGCGAGAACTGGCACCTCGAAGACTACGTTGCGCGCGGCGGCTACAAGCAGCTGCGCCGCATTCTCGAAGAAAAGATTCCGCCCGAGCAGGTGATCGCCGACGTGAAGGCGTCGGGCCTGCGCGGCCGCGGCGGCGCGGGCTTCCCGACCGGCCTGAAGTGGAGCTTCATGCCGCGTCAGTTCCCGGGGCAGAAGTACCTCGTCTGCAACTCGGACGAAGGCGAGCCGGGCACGTTCAAGGATCGCGACATCCTGCGCTGGAACCCGCACGCGCTGATCGAAGGCATGGCCATCGGCGCATACGCGATGGGCATCACCGTCGGCTACAACTACATCCACGGCGAGATCTTCGAAGTGTATCGACGCTTCGAAGCCGCGCTCGATGAAGCACGCGCGGCCGGGTTCCTCGGCGACAACATCATGGGCTCGGAATTCTCGTTCCAGCTGCACGCGCACCACGGTTACGGCGCGTACATCTGCGGCGAGGAAACGGCGCTGCTCGAGTCGCTCGAAGGCAAGAAGGGCCAGCCGCGCTTCAAGCCGCCGTTCCCGGCGAGCTTCGGCGTGTACGGCAAGCCGACCACGATCAACAACACCGAGACGTTTGCCGCGGTGCCGTTCCT
>NZ_BCPP01001605.1:0-735 GCF_016586125.1 Burkholderia sp. E168m23 | reverse complement strand
GTAAACACGCGACGCGTCGAAGCCATGTTCGTCGACCAGCGCGTCGACCAGCGACGCCACCGTGTCCGCCTCGCCGCGCCCGCGCGATCGGTGTCTTCATACCAGTGCCAGCAACCGTGCGTATGCGCGCGCAGCGACTGTTCCGGATACAGCACCGCGAAACCGTGCTTGTCGGCCAGCAAGTTCATCCGGGTGCCCTGCGCGAATTCGTCGACGGACTGCTGGCAGCCGTGCAGCATCACGACCAGCGGCATCGCGCCACGCCGGCGGCCGGGCGGTATGTAGAGCCCGTAGGCGAGATTCTGGACGAGGCGGCCCAGCGCGGGCGTCATCGGATGTTCGCCCCGCGTCCACTCGCCGGCCGCCCATGCGGCCGCGCGCGGCCGCACACGCGATTCGCGTGGCGGGGACAGATCGGAGGCCGCCGCCTCGAGTGCGTCGCGTGTGATGCGCTGCGCATCGCGCGCCGCGCGCTTGGCGGTCGGGGACAGCATGCGTTTCATGCCGCCCAGCCACACTTTGGTCAGACTTTTGGTCATCGATCGGGCTCGCAGTCAGGAAAAATAGGGGCGCCATGAAAGCGCCACAACGGATGCATCGTTCGACTTTGTGCAATGCACCATAACATTGTTTCCAGGATTTTTCCTGCACGCCGGTCGTTGCCGGCGGCGCAAAAAACGGGCCTCATGCGGACGCGGCGCTATACTGGGGCTTCGCCGCTTGTATCCGTTGTAG
>NZ_BCPP01001604.1:0-737 GCF_016586125.1 Burkholderia sp. E168m23 | reverse complement strand
GTCGATCCGTTCGCGCTCGCTGCGATGCATGCGCGCCTCGTTCACGACCCGTGCCGAATCGGCATAGCGCAGCCAGTGGCCGACGGCCGGCATGTGGTCCATGCACTGGCAGGTCGCAATCGCGGTCATCGCGCCGCAATCGGAATGCCCGCAGATCACGACGTCGGTCACGCGCAGCGCGGCGACCGCATATTCGACCGACGCCGACACGCCGCCCGGCTCCGGGCCGTACGACGGCACGATGTTGCCCGCGTTGCGGACCACGAACAGGTCGCCCGGCTCGCGCTGGGTGACGAGCTCCGGCACGAGCCGGCTATCCGAGCACGAGATGAACAGCGCCCGCGGATTCTGGCTACGTGCGAGATCACGGAACAGCGCGTCGCGCGCCGGATAGGCGTCGCGCTGGAACTTCAGGAAGCCCTCGATGATGTCCGTCATCGCGTGTTCTCCGGTGCGGGTGGAATCGATGAAGGGCAGGTTACGCCCGACTTCCGATAACGTAAAAGACTGATTTTTGACGTCCTCCTACGCCTAAAGGCAGAGGATTCCCACACCTGGCGATGCACGTCCGCATCGGAGAATGTTCAGCGCAGCGTTGATATCTCGATCATGCACGACACCACATCTACTGCAGGCCCACTCTCTTACTCGCAGCCCCGCGATACCTTTCGGCCGCGTCGTGCTGTCTTGCGATCCGCACGCCGAACAGGACTGGGTAGAACCACTTTCGTCCACCT
>NZ_BCPP01001603.1:0-737 GCF_016586125.1 Burkholderia sp. E168m23 | reverse complement strand
GTCCGTTTCGCCGGTTTCCATCGTGTCCACGCCTGTCGCCGTTTCCGCATCGCCCGCCGGCGCCCCGGCCCAGCCGGATCAGCCGGCCCAGCCGGTCACCGTGAGGTGGCGAGGCCGCGAGGCGTACGACGCGAGCTTCGACGCGATGCGCGCGTTCACCGACACGCGCACGGCCGACACCGGCGACGAGATCTGGGTGGTCGAGCATCCGCCCGTCTACACGCTCGGCCAGGCCGGCGACCCGGCGCACCTGCTGGTGGCCGACAGCGGCGTGCCGCTCGTCAAGGTCGACCGCGGCGGACAAATCACCTACCACGGCCCCGGCCAGATCGTCGTCTATCTGCTGCTGGACCTGCGCCGGCGCAAGCTGATGGTGCGCACGCTCGTGACGAAGATCGAGGAGGCCGTGATCGAAACCCTCGCGGCGTATAATCTCGCTTCGGTCCGCAAGGCGGGCGCGCCCGGGATCTACGTGGCATCCGGCGTGCACGAGGGCGCGAAAATCGCGGCCCTCGGCCTGAAGATCCGCAACGGCTGCAGCTATCACGGGCTGAGCCTGAACGTGAAGATGGATCTGCGCCCGTTTCTCGCGATCAACCCGTGCGGCTATGCCGGACTGGAAACCGTCGACATGGCGAGCCTCGCGGTTGCCGCCGACTGGAACGACGTCGCCCACACGCTGGTGGGCCGTCTGATCGCCAACCTCGACGGCGCATCCGCGGCCGCCGACAAGCCGC
>NZ_BCPP01001602.1:0-737 GCF_016586125.1 Burkholderia sp. E168m23 | reverse complement strand
GGAACGCTTGCCTTGAATTCACCGCTTGAAGCCACCCCCGATGCCCGGCGTGACACGACGTCCGCCGGGCGTGTTCGTGCGTCCGAAGGCACCTTCGAGCTGAGCCGCAAGCGCGTCGACGAGCTCGACACGATCTTTGGCGAAGGCGGGTTGCTGGCGCGCGCGCTCGACGGGTACCGACCGCGTACGTCGCAGATCGAGATGGCGCGCGCGGTCGCGTCCGCGATGGAGGCATCCGCGCGCCGGATGCCCGAGCCCGAGATCTTCGAAACCCGCAAGCGGCCGGCACGCCGCTTGGGCGACGCCGACAAGACGACCGGAGCGGCCGCGGACGATGCCGCGGCAACCGAATCCGACAGCGACGCAGGCGACAACACGCTGATCGTCGAGGCCGGCACGGGTACCGGCAAGACCTACGCGTATCTCGTGCCCGCAATGCTGTGGGGCGGCAAGGTGATCGTGTCGACCGGCACGAAGCACCTGCAGGACCAGCTGTTCCAGCGCGACATCCCGACCGTGCGCAATGCGCTCGCGGTGCCGGTGTCGGTCGCGATGCTCAAGGGCCGCGCCAACTACCTGTGCCACTACTACCTGCAACGCACGGCCGACAACGGCCGGCTGCCGTCGCGGCAGGACACGGCCTATCTGCAGGAAATCGTCCGCTTCGCGAAAATCACGAAGAGCGGCGACAAGGCCGAACTCGCGAGCGTGCCGGAAAACGCGCCCGTGTGGTCGAT
>NZ_BCPP01001601.1:0-738 GCF_016586125.1 Burkholderia sp. E168m23 | reverse complement strand
CGTGCTCGATGCAGAACGCCTGCAGCGCATCGAAGCGCGCATGCGCGTCGAGCGCCGCGCCGCCCGCCGCGCGAAACCGCTGGTACGTGTCGCGCGACGGGTCGTCGCTCGCGCGCCATGCGTCGAAGCACGCACGCAGGCGCCGCAGCTTCGTCGGCAGCACGCTGGGCCAGTCGATCAGCGCGGCGTCGGCCGCGGTGGCCGATGCGCGAGGCGCGGCGTCGGCGCCCGGCACCGCGTCGCAGTCGAGATACGCGACGTTGTGCCAGCGCCGCGACGACGGCGAATACGGGCTGTCGTGCGCGGGAAGCGCCGGATAGCCGGCGTGCGTCGGGCTGATCGCCACCGCCTGCGCGCCGTGTCGCGCCGCCTGTGCGGCGAGCCGCGCAAGCGCCGTGTAATCGCCCGCGCCATCGTCGCCGGTGCGGCGCAGGCTGTAGAGCTGCGCCGCGATGCCCCAGCGGCCCGCGTCGTGCGCGCGGGCCAACGCGTCGAACGGCTGCGCCCGCGGCGGCGCGATCGCGAGCCCGATGCGCTGCTCGCCGATGTCGAGCGCGTGATAGCCGGGCATCGCGAGCGGCGGCAGCGTGCCGTGTTCGCCCGCGCCGCCCACCCGGCCGTCGACGTGCCCGCCGGTTTCGAGCGAGATCCTGAAGCGCGCGCCCGGCGGCGCGATGGTCGCGGGCAGCGTCAGCGGCTCGTATAACTTCGTATAATGTATGCTATACGAAGTTATTA
>NZ_BCPP01001600.1:0-739 GCF_016586125.1 Burkholderia sp. E168m23 | reverse complement strand
TGGTGAAAGCAGATCCAAAGAATGAGGGCCCGATAGGCGATCGACGCAAGCAGGCCGTTGACCCCTTATTCTGGGCATCGTCCATGGTTCGGAAAAGCGGGAAAGAGTGGTAGCATCCATCGGGTTAATCGATGGATGAGGAACGACGATGCGCGGTTTCGACCTGGATCAGTTGCGTACTTTCGCGGCGGTCGCGGATGCCGGCAGCCTGACGGCCGCTGCACCGCGGCTGCACCTGTCGCAATCGACGGTCAGCGAGCAGGTGCGCAAGCTCGAATCGCGCGCCGGCGTGCCGCTGTTTGTGCGCAGCAAGCGCGGCGTCGAGCCGACGCCGGCCGGCGCGCGGCTGCTGCAGCATGCGCGGCGCATCGTCGCGCTGAACGAGGCCGCGTTCGACGAGCTGCGCGGGCAGGCGATCAAGGGCGAACTGCGCGTCGCGATCACCGATTACTACCGCACGAATGAAGTGGCGGGCATGCTGGCGCGGCTGCGGGAGTGCTACCCGCAGTTGAGCCTGCACGTCAGCGCGATGAAGAGCGCGGAGATCGAAGCGGCGCACGCACGCGGGCAGATCGATCTCGGCGTCGTGATGAACATGTCGAGCGGGCCGTTCCGGCCGGTGTCGGCCGACACGCGCTGGGTGCTGCGGCGCGAACCGCTGTCGTGGGTCGCGTCGCCCGCGCTCGCCGAGCAGTTGCCCGAGCCGCTGCCGCTCGTGCTGCTGCCGGACGACTGCATG
>NZ_BCPP01001599.1:0-742 GCF_016586125.1 Burkholderia sp. E168m23 | reverse complement strand
GATTCGCGCGGTTGCCGCGGTTGCGCCGAACCTGCCGCAGGTCGCGTGTTTCGACACCGCGTTCCATGCGACGGTGCCGGCGCTCGAACGGGAGTTCGCGTTGCCGCGCGCGCTGACCGAGCAGGGCATCGTGCGCTACGGGTTTCACGGGCTGTCGTACGAGTACATCGCGACGGCGCTCGCGGCCCTCGATCCGTCGTGGATGCAGCACCGGACGGTGGTCGCGCACCTCGGTAACGGCGCAAGCCTGTGTGCGCTCGCGAACGGCCGCAGCGTCGCGACGACGATGGGGTTCACGGCAGTCGACGGGCTGCCGATGGGCACGCGCACGGGCGCGCTGGACCCCGGCGTGATCCTGTACCTGCAGCGTCACACGGGCCGCTCGCTCGACGAGGTCGAGCATCTGATCTATGCCGAATCGGGCTTGCTGGGCGTGTCGGGCGTGTCGAGCGACATGCGCACGCTGCTCGCGAGCGACGCACCGTCGGCCGCGCATGCGGTCGAGCTGTTCGCCTATCGCGCGGCCCGCGAACTCGCCGCACTGGCCGGCGTGCTCGGCGGTCTCGACACGCTCGTGTTCACGGCGGGCATCGGCGAGCACGCGCCGCGCGTGCGTGAACGGATCTGCCGCCGCGCGGCGTGGCTCGGCATCGTGCTCGACGACGCGGCGAACGCGGCCGGCCTGCCGGTGATTTCGAGCGACGCGTCGCGCGTGACGGTGCGCGTGATCCCGACCGACGAG
>NZ_BCPP01001598.1:0-750 GCF_016586125.1 Burkholderia sp. E168m23 | reverse complement strand
CTGCCGCCGTCGGTGCGCGGCATCGGGCATTCCGACGGATTCACGTTCCGGCTCGAGGATCGCGGCGGCGTCGGGCTCGACGCGTTGAAGGCGGCTCGCGAGCAGTTGTCCGGACGAGCGAAAGCGGATCCGTTGCTCGCCGCCGTGCATTTCGAAGACCTGCCGGACGCGCCGCGCATCGAACTCGATGTCGATCGTGCGAAGGCGTATGCGCTCGGCGTGCCGTTCGAGCGAATCGCGGGCCTTCTGGGCGGCACGTTCGGCTCGAACTACATCAACGATTTTCCGGCATCGGGCCGGATGCGGCGGGTGATCATCGAGGCCGACCCGGCCGCGCGCGTGACCGATGCGCAACTGATGGCGCTGACGGTGCCGAACCGCACCGGCGACATGGTTCCGTTGTCGGCCATCGCCGCGCCGCACTGGACGGTCGGCCCGGTGATGCTGAATCGCTACAACGGCTATCCGTCGCTCGACATCAGCGGCCGCGCGGCGACCGGCACGAGTTCGGGCGCGGCGATGGCGGAGATGGAGCGGCTCGCCGGCGCACTGCCGGTCGGGATCGGCTTCGACTGGGTCGATGCGGCGCGCGAGGAGCAGGTTGCCGCGCGGCAAACGCCGCTGCTCGTCGGGCTGTCCGTGCTCGCGGTTTTCATGGCGCTTGCCGCGCTGTACGTAATAACTTCGTATAGCATACATTATACGAAGTTATACGACGGCAAGACGCTCGACTACCTGTGGCACATGGTG
>NZ_BCPP01001597.1:0-752 GCF_016586125.1 Burkholderia sp. E168m23 | reverse complement strand
CAGGTGGGTGGTCTTCCCGCCCCGTCGATGCCTTCGAACGTGATGAATTTACCGCTCGCCATTATTGACCTCGTATGTATTTATCCACGGCCTTGTTGTGGTCGCCGAGCGTGTCCGAGAACACGCTCGTGCCGTCGCCCTTCGCGACGAAATAGAGCGCGCTCGTCGGGGCCGGATTGATCGCCGCCTGCAGCGCGGCGACACCCGGCAACGCGATCGGCGTGGGCGGCAGCCCGCGTCGGGTGTAGGTATTGTAAGGAGTGTCGGCCTGCAGGTCGCGCTTGCGCAGCCGGCCGTCGTACGCGTCGCCGAGCCCGTAGATCACCGACGGATCGGTCTGCAGCGGCATGCCGATGCGCAGCCGGTTCGCGAACACGGCCGCGACGAACGCGCGGTCGGCCGCGTGGCCGGTTTCCTTCTCGACGATCGACGCGATCGTCAGCATTTCGTAAGGCGTCTTGTACGGCAGCCCCGGCGTGCGCGCGGCCCAGGCCTCGTCGATGCGCGTCTGCATCAGGCGGTACGCGCGCCGGTAGATGTTCAGGTCGCTCGTGCCCTTGTCGAACAGGTAGGTATCGGGGAAGAACAGCCCCTCGCCGCTGCCGCGCTGCACGGCGCCGTCCGACGCGCCGATCGCGCGCAGCAGCTCGGCGTCGCTCATGCCGGCCGTCGCGTGCGCCAGATCGGGGTTCGCGTCGAGCTCGGCGCGCATCCGCTTGAAGGTCCAGCCCTCGATGACCGTCGCGACGTAC
>NZ_BCPP01001596.1:0-754 GCF_016586125.1 Burkholderia sp. E168m23 | reverse complement strand
CGTGCGCTCGTGCTGTTGCAGAACGACACGCTGGTGACGTTGCGCGAAAAAGCCGGCCTGCATGCGACGCTGCGCGACGTGACGGGCAACCGGCTCGGGCTGAAATTCGTCGCGCTGCGCCGCGACCGGCTTTACGCGGCGCTCGATACGGCCGCGTTCGTCGCGATCGACAGCGACGACGCGGCTCGTTTCGGACTGCAGCCCGCGCGCGACAGCATCAGCCTCGAGGACGCCCGCTCGCCGTATGCGAACGTGCTCACGGTGCGCGACGCCGATCGCGCGAAGCCGTGGGTCGCGCAGCTCGTCGCCGCGTATCACTCGGATGACGTCGCGCGCTTCATCCTCACGCGCTACCAGGATTCGGTGCGGCGGCCGTGGTAGACACCTACTTGCTCGCGTGCAACGCGTGCGGCCGCTGCTGCAACAGCGCGCCGACGCTGTCGTTGCGCGAGCTGTTCCGGCATCGGCATCGCTTCGTCGGCGCGTTGACGATTCGCCGTGTGCCGAAGCGGCGGATCGGCGAACGCTGGCAGGCGGGCGGGCGCGAGCATGTGCTCGACGCGGACGACGTCGCCGCGATCGATGCGCTGGCGGACCGGCTGTTCCATCGCGGCGGCGGCGTGCAGGGCGAATGGCTCGCGCTGACGCTGCAAGGCTACGACTATCCGTCGCTGGGCCGTTGCGCGGCGCTGGCCGACGACGGCCGTTGCAGCGTGCATGCGAACAAGCCTTCGATCTGCGGTGCGGTGCCGCT
>NZ_BCPP01001595.1:0-755 GCF_016586125.1 Burkholderia sp. E168m23 | reverse complement strand
AACGGATCGCGAGGCGGTCGATGTCGTGCGCGTAGCGGTTGTACGCGACCACCGCCGGAATCGCGGCGAACAGGCCGATCGCGGTGGCGACGAGCGCCTCGGCGATGCCCGGCGCGACGTTCGCGAGCGTGGCTTGCTGCACGTTCGCGAGGCCGCGGAACGAGTTCATGATCCCCCAGCGTAATAACTTCGTATAGCATACATTATACGAAGTTATACGATTCTGCTCGGATGGGACAACAGTAATGCGTATCAAGGGCGCATCGACCATTGAGCTCGACATTAGCAGCAACGTTACACTGGGATGTTCGGCAAACAGGTCCGACTGCACCACGAGCGCCGGCCGAGCCTTGCCGAAATCACCTTGGAGCGCGACTGTGACAATGCTCCCTCGATTCATTGTGAGTGTCCGAGGTCCGTAGCCTGTTCAATGAAATCGAGCAGATCGTTCTCGTCGATGCTCTGGTGGACCATGCGCGATTGCCGAGCGCATTCATCGGCGAAACCCGGCCGGCGGACGTCGGGCACCCATATCTGAATTGGGCGTAGCCCGGCCGCACGAAGATTCTCGCGGTGAATTCGAACACGCTCCGAAGTGGTAGCTGCCATTGTAGCCTCCTGTTACATGTAACGAAGCATACAGCGTTACATGTAACGGTTCAATGAAAGATGGTCTTTTTTGACCAGTCCGTTGAAAGGGGCGCGACGCCTGGAGACTGAGTTAGGGGGCGAACCTATCCGTCGAACATCGATCG
>NZ_BCPP01001594.1:0-758 GCF_016586125.1 Burkholderia sp. E168m23 | reverse complement strand
CGCCCTGGGCGGCGGCTTCGACGTCGGCGGGTACGTATCTCTCGTGCATGGTGTGGTTCGGGCTAGGCTTTAAGCGGCGCGACGGCTCGCGCGCAGGATTGGATCGAAAATCGTGCTGGCCCGGCGGCGCTGCAGGTTCGCTGTGGCGGGACCTGTTCGGGGTGTCCGGATATTTTCCGGGTTGCCTGGAAAATGCCGGGTTACCTGGAAAAAAACCTGCCAGCCGGGAAAAACAATGATTATACCGTCAGCGCCGGCGCATCCGGCCGGTCTTGCGGCGTGCGGCCCGCCCCCGCGACGGGCGGGAACTTGCCTGACGATTGGCGCGGCGGCCCGGCGGCGCGTCAGGGTTTCGCGCCGGCGGCGGCGGGCGCCGCAGCACCCGCCGGCGGCACGTCGGTCACGAAGCCGATCCGCGTGAGGCCCGCGGCCTGCGCGGCGCCCATCACCTGCGCGATCACGTCGTAGCGCGTCGCGCGCGACGCACGCAGCCGCAGCTCGGGCGGCGCGGCGCCCGCGGCGGCGGCCTTGAACCGCGCGGGCAGCGCGTCGAGCGCCACCGGTGTGTCGTCCCAGTAGAGCTTGCCCGCGTCGTCGATCGACAGGGTGACGGATTGCGGCGTGTCGCGCGCGACACTCGCCGCGACCTTCGGCAGGTCGAGCCGGATCGCGTGCGTCATCAGCGGTGCGGTGATGATGAAGATGACGAGCAGCACGAGCATCACGTCGATCAGCGGCGTCATGTTGATCTCCGCCAT
>NZ_BCPP01001593.1:0-758 GCF_016586125.1 Burkholderia sp. E168m23 | reverse complement strand
GACGTTGCCGGTCGGCGAACCGGCGATCAATCCGGTGCCGCGCCAGATGATGACTACCCACCTCGAAGCGCTCGCCGCTGAACACGGCTACGCGGGCGGCTTCGACGTGACGATCGGCGTCGAAGGCGGCGAGGCGCTTGCGCTGAAGACGATGAACCCGCGCCTGGGCATCGTCGGCGGGCTGTCGATCCTCGGCACGACCGGCATCGTGCGGCCGTTCTCGTGTTCGGCCTATATCGCGTCGATTCATCAGGGCATCGACGTCGCACGGGCGAACGGCATCGCGCATATCGCCGCCTGCACGGGCAACGCCAGCGAGGACGCGATGCGCGCGCACTACCAGTTGCCCGACATGGCGCTGATCGAGATGGGCGATTTCGCGGGCGCGGTGCTCAAGCACCTGCGGCGCGCGCCGGTCGCGCGCCTGTCGATGTGCGGCGGCTTCGGCAAGTTGAGCAAGCTCGCGGCCGGCCATCTCGACCTGCACAGCCGCCATTCGAGCATCGACCTGCCGCTGCTCGCGCAGTGGGCGGCCGAAGCCGGCGCGAACGAGGCGCTGCAGGCCGCGATGCGCGCGGCGAACACCAGCCAGGAAGCGTTGAAACTGGCGCAGGCAGACGGCGTGCCGCTTGGTGACCTCGTCTGCGCGCATGCGCTGCGGGTGGCACGCAACATCGTGCCGCCGTCGGTCACGGTCGAGATGTTCGCGATCGACCGGCAGGGCCGCTTCGTCGGGGTGGCGCGATGAGCCCGCGCAT
>NZ_BCPP01001592.1:0-760 GCF_016586125.1 Burkholderia sp. E168m23 | reverse complement strand
GATTTTTTCCGGCCGCCGCTTCCGTTTTAAATCTCACAGCGTCCTTTCGTTAATGCGCGCGCCTTCTCCGATGCCGCGGGCGCATTGATGCCAGCCTCCTTCACCCCGTTTGACAGCATGGCGACACATCGCGGCGCCACCCTTGCCGCTCGGCGCGCCTGCGTCGCCTCACCGAATCGCACCGGAACCTGAACGTCCTATGCAACGCATCCTCAACGTGCTGACTCATCCGCGTACGCTCTCGATCGTCGGGATCGTCGCGCTAGCGGCCATTCTGTTCATCGTCGCCGACATGCTGCAGCTGCCGCTCCTGTGGGCGGCGCTCGCGTTCGCGGCGGTCCTCGCGCTGTGGCTCGTCGTCGCGCTATGGCGCCGCTGGCGCGTGAAGCGCGCGAACCAGCAGCTCGGCCAGGTGCTGGAAGAGCAGGCGGAAACCGGCAAGATCGCCGCACCGGCCGCCGCCGCGCTCGCGCCGGACGCGAAGACGGCCGACCTCGACGTGCTGCGCACGCGCCTGTCGGATGCGGTGAAGACGATCAAGACGTCGAAGATCGGCCAGGTGTCGGGCGGCTCCGCGCTGTACGAACTGCCGTGGTACATCGTGATCGGCAACCCAGCCGCGGGCAAGAGCAGCGCCGTGCTCAATTCCGGCCTGCAGTTCCCATTCGCGGACAAGAACAGCGCCGTGATCCACGGCATCGGCGGCACGCGTAACTGCGACTGGTTCTTCACGACCGAAGGGATCCTGCTCGATACGGCC
>NZ_BCPP01001591.1:0-761 GCF_016586125.1 Burkholderia sp. E168m23 | reverse complement strand
TTGACGGCGAGACACGCGCGCACGCCCGCGCCGGTCACGCCGCCCAGTTTCAATACTGCGCCCGGTCGGGCTCGCACGACCTGCCAGAACGGCACCGCTTCACCGTCGAGCGTGGCCGCGAGCGGCGCGCCGCCGAGCACGAACAGCGTCGCGGTATTGAAGCGCAGCGTCGCGCCGACCATCGTGAATTCCAGCCCGGCCGCGTCGCGCGCGTTGCCGAGCAGCGCGTTCGCGAGATCGAATGCGCGATCGTCCATCGGCCCCGACGGCGGCACGCCGACGCTCCAGTAGCCGACGCGCCCGGGCGCCTGCTGCACGGTGGTCTGCACGCCGCCGTCGAGCACGTCGATCGTGTGCGGCGCGAACGCGAAGCGCGACAGGAAGGCAGTGGTCGGCGCGCCGCGCGCGAACGTGTCGGAGCCGACGACGGCACGCAGGTAGTCGAGGTTGGTCTCGATCCCGTACAGCTCGGTCTGGTCGAGCGCGGCCCGCAGCGCGGCCAGCGCGTCGCGCCGCGTGTCGCCGCGCACGATCAGCTTCGCGAGCAGCGGATCGTAATGCGCGCTGATCTCCGTGCCTGCCTCGATCCAGCCGTCGACCCGCACGTCGTCGGGAAACGCAACGTGCGTGAGCAGCCCGGCGCTCGGCTGGAACTGCTTGTTCGGGTCCTCCGCATAGAGCCGCACCTGGATGCTCGCGCCGCGCGGTACGACGGCGAGCGTGTCGAGCGGCGGCAGGTCGCCTTCGGCCTGCAGGATCAT
>NZ_BCPP01001590.1:0-761 GCF_016586125.1 Burkholderia sp. E168m23 | reverse complement strand
TATGCATCGGCATCATCCTCGGCTAGCAGGTGCACACCGGACTCCCACCCGAGTTGTTCGGCAATCAATCGGGTGGTCACCATTGGAACACCATACGATGCGGCACTATGCGCCTTTAGCGGGATGCCTGCGGCGATTCGAGTCGGGGCAATGACGACTCGTGCAGCGTCGTACCATGGCTCGAGTTCATCGACTCGGCCGACTAGGTGTACCGATCGATCCTTCAATGCGAAAACACTGGCTGCCCGGTTGTAGCCGACGACGTGGAGCTTAAGATCGGCACCAAGTTTCTCGAGAATCCTCGGCCAGATTTGCGTGACGAACCAGCGCAGCGAATCGGCATTGGGCGATTTGTCGTCGTGAATCCCACCGACGAACAGGAAATCGGAACGTTGCGCGAACGCACGCGGCGTCGGCGTCGGCTCGACCGCATGGCCGAGCACGTAGACGGGTCCCACGCCATGCGATTCGAATTGACGCTTCTCGGCTTCGGACACGGAAATGATCGCCTTGGCCGGACGGGTCAACGCAATTTCGTCTGCAATCATCTTGCGTGCTTCGTCTGACGACACGGTCTCGCCGGACAACTTTCGCTCCAGCAGTACTCGCGACGAGAACAACGATTCTGCGTCGTAAATGATAGCCGTGTCGCTCACCCACGGTGACTTGCCGCCGTTGGTTGCCCCGAGAAACGCTTCCATATTGTGCGGACGGCAAACCACGATTGCGTCGTAGTAGCCTGCCCGCTCCTTAAGAAATCG
>NZ_BCPP01001589.1:0-764 GCF_016586125.1 Burkholderia sp. E168m23 | reverse complement strand
GCAACTGAGCGGCGACCAGCAGGCGACGCTGAAGGCCGGCCAGCTCGCATGGCTGAAACAACGCGACGCGCAGTGCAGCGAGACGCGCGGCAGCAGCTACCTCGTCGATATCCAGTGCGCGAACGACATGACGCAGTCGCGGCTGTCGTTCCTGCGCGAACGCGAGCGCGAATGCTCGAGCACCGGCTGCGTGACGTCGAAGCTCGGCGAGTAAGTCGCCACGCGTGCCGTGCCGCGAAGCATGTCACGGCACGGCACGCTGCTCGAAAGGAACGATGATGCGGCATGAATTCTCCGAAGTCCTCAACGATCTGATCGACTACTTTCTCGTCGGCGATCTTCTGCTGCTGAAGCGCTACAAGGACGAACACGGGCTGCCGGACGACGTCGCATCGGCGTTCACGACCGGCGACAGCGGCGACCACGCGGTGCTGGAAGGCATCGTCATTCCGCTGGCCGGCATCGAGAATCATCCGTACACGGTCATCTTCACGCTGGACGACGACACGCCCGAATTACTGAAAGCAGGCAGTCGTCTGCAGCATCGGCGCGGCGGATACGTATTGCGCGTCGAGCATCGTGCGGTGATGCTCTACACGTGGCGCATTCTCGAACGTTTCACCGACGACACGGTGAATGCGCTGCTTGCGCGCTATCGCGAACCGGGCCGGCCCGTCATTGAAGTCGACAACGGCTGGTACGACGTCGAGATCCTCGGCGGAGAAATCGCCCGCGACGGCTGGTTCGAACCCGCGTTCGAGTTC
>NZ_BCPP01001588.1:0-764 GCF_016586125.1 Burkholderia sp. E168m23 | reverse complement strand
TGTGTCCAGCGCCCGGGCGGCGCCGGCGCTTGCCAGGCCGCGCTCAGGCGCGCTTATCCGGTTCGAGCTGCGATTGCAGCAAAATGATTTTGTCCTTGGCCGCCAGCTTTTCCTTCTTCAGCCGGTGCAGCGTGATGTCGTCGATGTCGGAGTGTCCTTCCTTCAGCTCGATCTCCCGAGCGAGCTGCTGGTGCTGCTCCTGCAATGCAGCCAAACGGTTGTGCAATTCCTGCTGCTGTTCCGTGTGACGGTTTTGCATACTTGCCTCCTCATCGAAGCAGCGCGACGACTGGCGTGCCGACGCGCCCGAGACTGATCCCGATCAATTCAACACGTTACTGCCCCTGCTGTTGCTGCTGCTTGGCCTTCTCGGCCGCTTCCTGCTGACGCCGCTCGACATCGGCCTTGTGCTGCGCGGCTTCCTTCTGCTTCTGCTCGTAGCGCGTGGCGTTGTCCGCCCGCTCCTGCGCCTTCTGCGCCGCCTGCTGGTGCGCCTGGTCGAGCTTGCGCTGGAAATCCGCCTGCTTCTGGTCGTATGCCTGCTTGCTCGCCGCGCGTTGTGGCCCTTCCGCGCCGCGCTGCGCCTGCTTCAGTGCATTCTGCTCCTGCTTGTCGCGGAATGCAGCCGCGTTCGCCGCGTCGTTCGCCGCCCGCTGCGGCGCTTCCGCCTCGTTCCGGGCCTGCTTCAACGCCTGCTGCTGGTCGCGCTGCTGCGCCCGCACCGCGCGCTGCTCGTCGTTCAGCGCGAGCTGTTCCTGGCGAAT
>NZ_BCPP01001587.1:0-765 GCF_016586125.1 Burkholderia sp. E168m23 | reverse complement strand
ACACGGGAATCCTGCAGGCAGATGCCTTCAGCGGGTATGACGCGCTGTATCGTGACGGCACGGTCATCGAGGCCGGGTGCTGGGCCCATGCGCGGCGCAAGTTCTACGACATATACAAACTGGACAGCTCACCGATTGCCGAAGAAGCACTGCACCGCATCGGGGCGCTGTATGTTGTTGAGCGCGAGGTTCGCGGCCAGACGCCGAACGTGCGCCTGTCTGCGCGTCAGCAGCGCTCGGCCCCATTGCTCGCTGAGCTGAAGGCCTGGCTCGAACACACGCTGTCACTGGTCTCGGCGAAGTCGGGGCTGGCGAAGGCGATTAGATACTCGCTGGGGCACTGGCACGCTCTCACACGCTATTGCGAAGACGGGCGCGTCGAGGTGGACAACAATACGGCGGAGCGCGCGATCAGGCCGCTGGTTCTCGGCAGGCGCAATTATCTGTTCGCAGGCTCCGACGGCGGTGGCCAAAGCGCGGCGGTGATCTATAGCCTGATCGGTACGGCGCGCCTGAACGGCATCGAGCCGTTTGCCTACCTGCGCACGGTGTTTGAGCGCATCGCCGATCATCCCATCAACCGCATCGACGAGTTGCTGCCGTGGCACCTGATGCCGACTGCACACATCGAACAGCAAGCCGCCTGAGAATCAATCCGATGGTCCAACCCCGCAAACCTGCCGTGCGCCTGGTCAAGGCGCCAGTCCCCGATTACGTACTGCGCGTTGAGCTGAAGTACATCAAGCCGGCGATCTGGCGACGAAT
>NZ_BCPP01001586.1:0-765 GCF_016586125.1 Burkholderia sp. E168m23 | reverse complement strand
GGCCTGTCGGCGGGCAGCGCGCTCGACCTGGCCGGCGCGGGCGCGACGCTCGACATCAGCGCGGCGACCACGCCGCAGACGAGCGGCATGCTGTCCGGCGTAGCGGGCACGAACGTGAACCTCGGCGGCAACACGCTGACGCTGGCCGGCGCCGGCAACGGCAGCTATGCGGGGACGATCGGCGGCACCGGCGGGCTGACGATGGCCGGTACGGGAACGGAAACGCTGACCGGCACCAACACGTACACCGGCGCGACGACGATCAACAGCGGCACGCTGGCGATCGGCGCGGGCGGCAGCCTGTCGGCGAGCAGCCCGGTGAATCTCGCGGGTGCGGGGGCAACCTTCGACGTCAGCGGCGCGACCACGCCGCAGACCACGGGTACGCTGTCGGGCGTGGCCGGTTCGACGGTGAACCTGGGGGGCAACAACCTGACGCTCGGCGGCACGGGCAGCGGCACGTACGGCGGCACGATCGCGGGCGCGGGCGGCAGCCTCACGTTGTCGGGCACGGGTACCGAAACGCTGACGGGCAACAATACCTACACGGGTGGCACGAATCTCACCGGCGGCGGCACGCTGATCGCGGGCAGCGGCTCGGCGCTCGGCACGGGCGCGCTGAACACGAGCGGCGCGGGCGGCACGCTCGGCACCAGCGTGGCCGGTACGACGCTGACCAACGCGATCAATCTCGGTTCGGGCTCGACATTGACGGTTGGCGGTGCGAACAACCTGGGTCTCGGCGGCGCGATCTCGGGCAGCGGC
>NZ_BCPP01001585.1:0-770 GCF_016586125.1 Burkholderia sp. E168m23 | reverse complement strand
CCGCTGCCGACGCGCCGTTCGTGGCCGCTTCTTCAGCCGACGACGATGCCGCCGTCGCACTCGCGGCCGACGCATGCTCGGCCTCGCCGCCCTTGAAGCGTGCGAGCAGGCTCGACGAATCGCCGCCAGTGTGCCACATCAGTACGGCGACCACCGCGACGATAACGATCCCCGTTCCCCACAGCCAAGGATGGTGGCGCGACGAGCCGCCCAGCGGAATCGACACGCGGCCGCGCGGCAGATCCGTGCCCGACGACGCAGGCATCGACAGGTCGACTTCCGGCACCCCGCGCTCGCGGCGCAGCGCCTGCGCGAACGGTTCCGGATCGACGCCGAGCATCTTCGCGTAGCTGCGCACGACACCGAGCGCGAACGTCACCCCAGGCAAATGGCTGATGTCGCCAGACTCGAGCGCCCGGAGCTTTTGCGGCGCGACCTTGAGTCGCGCCGACACGTCGTCGACCGACCAGCCCTTCGTCTCCCGAAGCTGCGCCAGCCGGCTGCCGACCGCCGCCAGCGATTCCAGTCCGGCCGGTGCCGGCTTCGCGGCATTCGTCTCTGCGCCGTTAGACGGCTGCGGCTCACTCATCCTTGTCCTCGCGTCGATTCTTCTTCACTGGCGGCTGCCGCCGACTCCTGCCGGCCGGCACCCGCAACGGTTCATACCATGCGCGGCGCCGAGGCGCCGCGACCGATCGCTATTCGCGTGTTGCACCGCCAAAGGGTTCGGGCACCCCGGCCAGGTGCCCCCGTCAAACTGCCCGAACTTC
>NZ_BCPP01001584.1:0-775 GCF_016586125.1 Burkholderia sp. E168m23 | reverse complement strand
GCGTATTTCGCGAGTGCGCAGATCGCGCTCGAACTCGAACGGATCGTCGCCGGCTACGCGCCGCGCGGGCTCGCGACGATCGGGCAGGTCGGCATTCGCAACGCGTCGCGCAACACGATTGCCGGCGACCTGACGTTCACGGTCGACCTGCGTCATCACGACGATGCCGAAGTCGACGAGATGGAGCGCGACCTGCGCGACGCTTGCGCACGCATCGCCGCCGCGCGCGGCGTGCAGGTGGCGGTCGAGACCTGCTGGCGCAGCCCGGCGACGCCGTTCGACCGCGATTGCGTCGGGCTGGTCGCGCAGGCGACCGCCGCGTTCGGCTATACGCACGAGCGGATCGTGAGCGGCGCCGGTCACGACGCGATCCTGCTCGCGCGCCGTTTCCCGACCGCGATGGTGTTCATTCCGTGCGTCGACGGCCTGTCGCACAACGAAGCCGAGGATGCATTGCCCGACGACGTGACGCGCGGCACGAACGTGCTGCTCCATGCGGTGCTGGCGCGCGCGGGCATCGCGGCGCGCGTCGATGCGGCGGCTGCCGCGCACGGCGCCTGATCCGGCGAATCGACGAGGACCATCATGAAAACCTATTTCCATCCCGAACAACTGCTGCACCATCCGCGCAGCTACCTGTCGCGCGGCCAGATGCGCGAACCGCAGGAAGTGCCCGAGCGCGCGGCGCGGCTCGTCGCGGCCGTCCGGTCGCTCGACTTCGACGTGCGCGAGCCGGCCGATCGCGGCACCGCACCGATCGCGGCCGTGCACGACA
>NZ_BCPP01001583.1:0-777 GCF_016586125.1 Burkholderia sp. E168m23 | reverse complement strand
ACCTGGTTGTTGTCCATGTGATACAGGAACGAGCCGCCGTACGTATCGGACTTCAGCGGCCAGCCGGCCGTGTGGATCACGAGGCCCGGCTTGTGCTTGGCCGGGTCGATTTCCCACAGTTCCTTGATGCCGATCCCGTACGCCTGCGGATCGGCGTTCGCGTCGAGCTTGAACTTCGAAATCAGCTGGCGGCCGAGGTGGCCGCGGCAGCCTTCGGCGAACAACGTGTACTTCGCGTGCAGCTCCATGCCGAGCTGGAAGTTCTCGGTCGGCTCGCCGTCCTTGCCCACGCCCATGTTGCCGGTGGCGACGCCTTTGACCGAGCCGTCGTCGTTGTAAAGAATTTCCGCGGCGGGGAAGCCCGGGAAGATCTCGACGCCCAGCGCCTCGGCCTGTGCTCCAAGCCAGCGCGTGACGTTGCCCAGCGAGATCACGTAGTTGCCGTGATTCTTGAAGTTGTCCGGCAGCGCCCAGTTCGGCGTGGTCACCGCGCTCTTCTCGGACAGGAACAGGAAGCGGTCTTCCGTCACCTCGACGTCGAGCGGCGCGCCGCGCTCCTTCCAGTCGGGAAACAGCTCGGTGATCGCGCGCGGGTCCATCACCGCGCCCGACAGGATGTGCGCGCCGATCTCGGAACCCTTCTCGAGCACGCACACGCCGATCTCGGTGCCTTTCTCGGCGGCCAGCTGCTTGAGCCGGATCGCCGCCGACAGCCCGGCGGGGCCGCCGCCGACGATCACGACGTCGTATTCCATCGATTCGCGCGGGCCGTATTGC
>NZ_BCPP01001582.1:0-779 GCF_016586125.1 Burkholderia sp. E168m23 | reverse complement strand
AGGACAACGGCGACGCGCGTAATAACTTCGTATAGCATACATTATACGAAGTTATACGAGTGCAGATCGACGCACTCGCGTCGCGGATGCTCGACGCGGGTTTCGTGCGCCAGCGCGCCGCGCGCCAGCCGCTCGAATACCGGCTCGTGCAGCGCGAACCGATGCTCGTCGCGGTCGCGGAAGGCGCGCCGCTCGCGGCCTATGAGCAGATCGGCCCCGACGAGCTCGACCGGCAGCCGTTCATCGCCTATTCGCCGAACGAGGGCAAGTATTTCCACGACATGATCTCGGGGATGTTCGCGGGCGCCGGGCGGCTGCCGAACTACCTGCACTACGTCGGCCAGACGCATACGATCCTCGGTCTCGTGCGCGCGGGGCTCGGCGCGGCGCTGGTGCCGGCGTCGGCGCGCGAGCTTCATGTGGACGGCGTGGTGTTCCGGCCGCTGGCGGGCGTCAACGCGGCGGCCGAGTTGTATCTCGCGTGGCGCGCGGACAACGACAATCCGGCGCTGCCGGTGTTCAACGCGATGGTCGAGCGGTTTCTGACCGAGAGCACGGACGATCCGGGCGTTTAGCGACGCGCTTGCCCGCACGAACGGGCGCTCGCGTACCGCGAAAAGTCGGTCGTCTGATGATTGAAAACATGATCTCGAATTCTTTTCGGCACCTCCGGAATACGTAGAAAAACGGCGATTTTTCATACGAATTTCGCCTGAAACGAGCCGCATACCCTTCAGATTTTCCATCTCGAACACGGGGAAACCCCCATTTTTCTCTTA
>NZ_BCPP01001581.1:0-786 GCF_016586125.1 Burkholderia sp. E168m23 | reverse complement strand
CAGTGGATCGCGCCGCGCATCAGCTCGGTCACGGCCACGCCGCGCGACGTGCGCATGCACTCCTCGACGTAATCGATGAACGGCAATGGCTCGAAGTCGATTTCGTCGCGCACGCGGCGATTGTCGAACACGCGATCGACCGTCGCGAATTCCCCGCAGCGCTGCAGGGCCCGGCCGATCACACGCTCGAGTGCCGGATCGGGGCGCCCCAGCACATCACGCACGACGAGCGGCAGTTCCGCCGGCGCGCACGCCGCGTAGCGCGGCGCACCGGTCATTCCCGCCGCCTCGTCCATCGCGCGCACGATCTGCGCGACCTGCGGCGCCTCGTCGCCGGCCGACACGTGATAGACGTCGTGCGCCAGCGTCGGCTTGACGGCCAGCAGCATCGTCGCGCGCGCCACGTCGTCCACCGACACGATGTCGATGCGCGTCATCGGCCGCGCGGTGAAGCGGCGCGCCGCATGCGCGAGCCGGAACATCCAGAACGAATTCGGTGCGGGCCGCGTCCCGAGCACCGTATGGCCGACCACGTGCGACGGCCGCACGACGACGAGCGGCAGCCCGAGCGCGCGCAGACGCTGCTCCGTCCGGGCCTTCGCATGCAGGTAGTCGGCCGCCAGCACCGCGCCGGGCAGGCCTTCGTCGGCCTGCGGCGCGACGTCGTTCTCCGCGTCGCGTTCCGCCTCTTCCTGCACGATCCCGCCGCGGCCCGCATGCGCGTAGGCCGTGCCGACGTACACGAAGCGCTGCAGGCGCGGCGCGCGGGCAAAGCGTTCAGCGAAG
>NZ_BCPP01001580.1:0-784 GCF_016586125.1 Burkholderia sp. E168m23 | reverse complement strand
TCGTCGGCTTTTCGATGGGCGGCGGCGAGGTGGCCCGCTACATCGGCCGGCACGGCACGCGCCGCATCGCGAAGGCGGTGCTGATCGGCTCCGTGACGCCGATTGTCGCGCGCCGCGACGATCATCCGGAAGGCGTGGACGTCGCGGTATTCGACGGCATTCGCGCGGGCATCGTGGCCGATCGCGCGGCGTTTTTCGACGGCTTCTGGCCGCTCTTTACCGGTTCGAACCGCGGCGGCTCGACGGTGTCGCGCGCGGCGCTCGGCTGGACCTCGGTGATGGCGCTGCTGGGCGGGCTGAAGGGCACGCTCGAGTGCGTTCGCGCATTTTCCGAAACCGATTTCCGCGCCGACCTGCAACGGTTCGACGTGCCGACGCGCGTGATTCACGGCGACGACGACCAGACGGCGCCGCTCGCGCTGACCGGCGCCGCGACCGCGAAACGCGTGCCGAATGCGACGCTGAGCGTCTATGAAGGCGGGCCGCATGCGCTGTACCTGACGCATGCGGCCCGGCTGAACGACGAATTGCTGGCGTTCGCGCAGGACTGAGCTCCGCGACGCCGACCGGCGGCGGCGTGGGGCACGCGCCGCCCGTTTCGCGCGGCGCATCGCGCCGGCCGCGCACGCAAATGAACCGACGGATATTCGGCCGGCACGATAGAGGCGCCGAAAATAAACCGGCCGTGCGAATCGAAAAGAAAATGCGCCGTATTTCTCCGCGCGAAAAACATTTCGTCTGATATATCGAAATCGAATTCATGGACGCATGCACGATTTGCACG
>NZ_BCPP01001579.1:0-787 GCF_016586125.1 Burkholderia sp. E168m23 | reverse complement strand
CCAACTTCTTCGAGCTGGCCGTCGCGGCCGCGATCAGCCTGTTCGGCTTTCATTCGGGCGCGGCGCTGGCGACCGTCGTCGGCGTGCTGGTCGAGGTGCCGGTGATGTTGCTGGTGGTGCGCGTCGTCAACCGGTCGAAAGGCTGGTACGAGCGCGCGTGAACGAACGGGCGTATCCATCTGCATGAACGACATCCTGATTCATCGCCATGACACGGAGGGCAAGCGTGCTTGATCTTTCTAACGACCTGCCGCAACTCGATCTCGAATCGTTTCGCGTGCCGGATGCCGGACAGTTGCGGCCGGCTTCTCCGTCCACGCATGCGCCGCGGTTCCTGTTGCTGTACGGCTCGCTGCGCGAGCGCGCCTTCAGCCGCCTGCTGATCGAGGAAGCCGCACGCCTGCTGACGGCGATGGGCGCCGAGGTGCGCGTGTTCAACCCGAGCGGCCTGCCGCTGCCCGACGATGCGCCGGAGAGCCATCCGAAGGTCGTCGAGCTGCGCGAACAGGTGCAGTGGTCGGAAGGCATGGTGTGGTGCTCGCCCGAGCGGCATGGCGCGATGACCGGGATCATGAAGGCGCAGATCGACTGGATTCCGCTGTCGATGGGCGCCGTCCGGCCGACGCAGGGCAAGACGCTCGCGGTCATGCAGGTCAGCGGCGGCTCGCAGTCGTTCAATGCGGTCAATCAGATGCGCGTGCTCGGCCGCTGGATGCGCATGCTGACCATCCCGAACCAGTCGTCGGTGGCGAAGGCGTTCGGGGAATTCGACGAAGCCGGGCGGATG
>NZ_BCPP01001578.1:0-791 GCF_016586125.1 Burkholderia sp. E168m23 | reverse complement strand
TCGACGGCGATGCACTCGTGCTGAACGCGCCGGGCATGCCGGAAATCCGCACGCCGCTCGATGGCGACGCGACGCCCGCCACGCCGAAGATCGCCGCGACCGTGTGGCGCGACACCGTCGACGCGATCGACACCGGCGCCGACACGGCCGCATGGCTCACCGAATTCCTCGGCGTGCCGACGAAGCTCGCACGCTTCGGCCCCGACGCGCGCCGCGGCTGCAACCGCAAATGGACCGGCGAGATCGATACGCATACGCAGTTCGCGGACGGCTATCCGCTGCTGGTGATCGGCCAGTCGTCGCTCGACGACCTGAACGCGCGGCTCGCCGCGAAAGGCGCGCCGGCCATTCCGATGAACCGCTTCCGGCCGAACATCGTCGTGTCGGATCTCGATGCGTACGAAGAGGATTTCGTCGAGCATCTCGACGTCGACGGCGATACGCCGGTGCGGCTGCGGCTCGTGAAGCTGTGCACGCGCTGCCCGATGCCGACGATCGACCAGGCCACCGGCGCACCCGATCCGGCATGGCCGCACGAGCCGACCGACACGATGCAGACCTATCGCGCGAACCCGAACTACGACGGCGCGCTGACGTTCGGCATCAACGCGATCGTCGTCGCAGGCGCGGGCGCGTGGCTCGAAGTCGGGCAGCCGGTCGAAGCGGAGATCGGCTTCGGCGATTGAGCCGGAGCCGGACAGCGCCCCGCATTCCCTTCACGCGCCGTCTCGTCGCGTCCGATCACGCGGCGCGCGGCATCGCGTCGCTCGCCGCCGCCGCCGGCAGCCGGA
>NZ_BCPP01001577.1:0-794 GCF_016586125.1 Burkholderia sp. E168m23 | reverse complement strand
AACCAGGCTGTACCGGGCGGAAGCCGAGGGCCGCCCGCCACGCAGGAATCGCCTGCCCAGGGTGTGCGCGCCGCGTCGTGTCAGTTTTGTGAAGGATGCTTGTCGGATCTGGAACAGTGCGCTCGCGGCCCGGACGGCCGTGCGCGTGCCGCGCATTCCTATACTTGCGCCGAACTTTGGTTTCCAGTCCCACCCGCAGGAGCTTTCCGATGAAAAAAACCCTGATCGCCGGCGCAGGCGCCGCCGCACTCCTCACGCCGCTCGCCCACGCGCAAAGTTCGGTCACGCTGTACGGCCTGATCGACGCCGGCATCGCCTATACCAACAACGTGAACGGCGCGTCGCAGTGGCGCATGACGACCGGCACGATCAACGGCAGCCGCTTCGGCCTGCGCGGCACCGAGGATCTCGGCGGCGGGCTGAAGGCGCTGTTCGTGCTCGAAAACGGCTTCAACGCGAACAACGGCGGGCTCGGCCAGGACGGCAAGCTGTTCGGCCGGCACGCGTACGTCGGCCTCAGCCGGGCCGGCTACGGCACGCTGACGCTCGGTCGCCAGTACGACACGATGGTCGACTTCGTCGCGCCGTTGTCGGCGACGTCCGGCGATTTCGGCGATACGGGCTTCGCGCATCCGTTCGACAACGACAACCTGAACCACTCGCTGCGCATCAACAACGCGGTCAAGTACACGAGCGACACGATCGCGGGCTTCAAGGTCGGCGCGCTGTACGCGTTTTCCAACTCGGCGAATTTCAGCGCGAACCGCGCATACAGCGTGGCCGCGAGCTACACG
>NZ_BCPP01001576.1:0-794 GCF_016586125.1 Burkholderia sp. E168m23 | reverse complement strand
TCATCACGACGCATGCCGATGCGCCGTCCGAGAACTGGCTCGCATTGCCCGCGGTGATCACGCCGCCCGGCACCGCCGAACGGATCTTCGACACGCCTTCGAGCGTCGTGTCGGGGCGGATGCCTTCGTCGGCCGAGACCGTCACTTCCTGCGTGAACAGGCGGCCCGTCGCCTTGTCGGCGATGCCCGCGAGCACGGTGATCGGCACGATCTCGTCGCGAAAACGCCCGGCTTCCTGCGCGGCCGCGGCGCGCAGTTGCGACTGCACGCCGTAGGCATCCTGCCGCTCCTTCGAGATCCCGTAGCGCTTCGCGACGTTTTCCGCGGTCTGCAGCATGTTCCAGTAGATCTCGGGCTTGTGCTGGACGAGCCAGCCTTCCTGGACCATGTGCCGGTTCATCTCGTTCTGCACGCACGAGATCGACTCGACGCCGCCGGCCACATAGACCTCGCCTTCGCCCGCGATGATCCGCTGCGCGGCCAGCGCGATGGTCTGCAGCCCCGACGAACAGAAACGGTTCACCGTCATCCCCGGCACGCTGACCGGCAAGCCGGCGCGCAGCGCGATCTGCCGCGCGATGTTCGCGCCCGTCGCGCCTTCGGGGTTCGCGCAGCCCATGATCACGTCCTCGACGCGCGCCGGGTCGAGCTTCGCGCGTTCGAGCGCGGCCGCGACCACGTGGCCGCCGAGCGTCGCGCCGTGCGTCATGTTGAAGGCACCGCGCCAGGATTTCGCCAGCGGCGTGCGTGCGGTCGATACGATTACGGCTTCGGTCATGCGAGTCTCCTTCGGT
>NZ_BCPP01001575.1:0-795 GCF_016586125.1 Burkholderia sp. E168m23 | reverse complement strand
AAAGTCTCCACGTTCTGCGCCGATGCGAAGCTGCCGATCTTGTCCCGCATCATCGCCTTCAGGTAGTGCGCGACGCGCGATACCGAGAAGATGTACTGAAGCTGGGCGGACAGGACGGCGTTCGCGTTCGCGCTGTCGGTGCTGTATTTCTTGGGCTTCTGCACCGACTGCGCAGCGAAGAACGCGGCGTAATCTGAGTTCTTGCAATGGACGAGCGGGATGAAGCCGAGATCGCTCAGCTCCTTCTCGCGGCGATCGGTGATCGCGATTTCGGTCGGGCACTTCAGCGCGACTTCACCGTCGTCGGTCTTGAACGTGTGGGTCGGCAGATCCTCGACGAGGCCGCCGCCTTCGACGCCGCGGATCGCCGCGCACCAGCCGAAGTCGTCGAACGCGGCCGTCAGGCGGGCCGCGAAGGCCCATGCCGCGTTGCACCACAGGTACTTGTCGTGATCGGTGCCGTCGACGTCCTCGACGAAGTTGAAGTTCTCCGCGGTCTGGCCGTCCTTCGGATTGAACGGCAAGCGGCCGAGAAAGCGCGGCAGCGTCAGGCCGACGTAGCGCGAATCCTCGGCGTCGCGGAACGACTTCCACTTCGCGTATTCGACGGTGTCGAACACCTTGCCGAGGTCGCGCGGCTTGCCGAGGTCGGAGAACGACTCGAGGCCGAGCAGCTCCGGCGACGCCGACGCGATGAACGGCGCATGCGCGGCCGCCGCGACGTGCGACATCTGCTCGATGAAGTACATGTCTTCCGGCTGGCGCGAGATCTCGTAATCGCCGATCAGCGCACCG
>NZ_BCPP01001574.1:0-798 GCF_016586125.1 Burkholderia sp. E168m23 | reverse complement strand
AGGAAGTCACCGCGAAGATCCTCAAGTTCGACCAAGAGAAGAACCGCGTCTCGCTGGGCATCAAGCAACTGGGCGACGATCCGTGGGAAGGCATCTCGCGCCGTTACCCGTCGGGCACGCGCCTGTTCGGCAAGGTCACGAACATCACCGACTACGGCGCATTCGTCGAAGTGGAATCGGGCATCGAAGGCCTCGTCCACGTGTCGGAAATGGACTGGACCAACAAGAACGTTGCGCCGTCGAAGGTTGTCCAGCTGGGCGACGAAGTCGAAGTCATGGTCCTCGAGATCGACGAAGACCGTCGTCGTATCAGCCTCGGCATGAAGCAGTGCAAGCCGAATCCGTGGGATGACTTCAGCCGCAACTTCAAGAAGGGCGACAAGATCACGGGCGCAATCAAGTCGATCACCGACTTCGGCGTGTTCATCGGTCTGCCGGGCGGCATCGACGGCCTGGTCCACCTGTCGGACCTGTCGTGGAGCGAAGCCGGCGAAGAAGCCGTTCGCAAGTACAAGAAGGGCGACGAAGTCGAAGCAATCGTGCTCGGTATCGACGTCGAGAAGGAGCGCATTTCGCTCGGCATCAAGCAGCTCGAAGGCGACCCGTTCAGCAACTACGTTGCAATGAACGACAAGGGCTCGATCGTCGACGGCGTCGTGAAGACGGTCGATGCGAAGGGTGCGGTCGTCACGCTGACGGGCGACATCGAAGGCTACCTGCGCGCGTCGGAAATCTCGCAGGATCGCGTCGAAGATGCACGCAACGTGCTGAAGGAAGGCGACAAGGTCAACGCGATGG
>NZ_BCPP01001573.1:0-802 GCF_016586125.1 Burkholderia sp. E168m23 | reverse complement strand
CATATCCATTCGCTGACGGTGCTGGCCGCCGCGGGCAGTTTCACGGCTGCCGCGCAGCGGCTCGGCATCAGCAAGGCCGCGATGAGCCAGCGCATCGCCGATCTCGAAAAGGCGGCCGGCGTGCCGCTCGTGCGCCGCACCACGCGCAGCGTGCGGCTCACTGACGCGGGCCAGACACTGGTCGACAGCACGCGCGACGCGTTCGAGTCGATCGGTCAGCATTTCGCGCGGGTGAAGGATCTCGCCGGCGAGCCGCGCGGGCTGCTGCGCGTCACGGTGCCGGTCGCGCTCGGGCGCCAGCAGGTCGTGCCGCACCTGCCCGATTTCCTGCGCCAGCATCCGGGCGTGCAGATCGAGCTCGACCTGTCGGACCGCCTGCATTCGCTGACGCAGGAAGGCTTCGACCTCGCGATTCGCCATACCACCACCGCGCCGCAGACCCACGTCGCGTGGAAGCTGTGCGACACGCGTTCGCTGCTGGTCGCGAGCCGCGACTATCTCGACGCGCGCGGCGCGCCGCGCCACCCGAGCGAACTCGTCGATCACAGCTGCCTGTGCTACCTGCGCGACAACGAGCCGGCCGCGTGGAGCTTCGAGCCGGACGGCCGCCGGCGCCAGCGCGTGAGCGTGCCGGTGCGCGGCAGTTTCGCGGCGAACAACAGCGAGGCGATGCGCGAGGCCGCGCTCGGCGGGCTCGGCATCGCGCTGCTGCCCGATTTCAGCGCGAGGCGCGATCTCGACGCCGGCCGGCTCGTCGCGCTGCTCGACGGCTGGCGGCCGTCGGGCGCGTTCGGCGATCACA
>NZ_BCPP01001572.1:0-805 GCF_016586125.1 Burkholderia sp. E168m23 | reverse complement strand
GACGGCCATCGTCCAGTCGGTTCGACCGGCATCGCACCACACGCGCATCTGCCGGCAGGCCTCGTCCAGCACCCACTCGCCGATCGGCACGATCAAGCCGGTCTTTTCCGCAATCGAGATGAACTGATCGGGTGAAATGAGACCGCGTGTCGGGTGCATCCATCGCAACAGCGCCTCGACGCCGATGATCGGTCCGTGCGGGACGTCGAACTTCGGCTGGTAATGCAGGACCAGCTCACGCCGCTCCAGCGCCAGACGGAGCTCCTGCACGATTTTCAGGTGCTCGCGGACATTCGCGTTCATCGATGCCTCGAAGAAGCAGTACGCGTTCCGGCCGAGTGCCTTGGCGTGATACATCGCTGCATCGGCGTTGGTCATCAGGTCGCGAAAATCGCTGCCGTTGCCGGGATAGAGCGCAATGCCGATACTGGCCGACACGCGCAATTCGTGTTCGGACACGCGGAACGGTTTCCGGATCACCGCCAATATCTTGTCCGCCACGTCGGCCGCGTCCGCGGGCTCGTCCACTGCCACGGCCAGCACGAATTCGTCGCCCCCCAGGCGGGCAATCGTGTCCTGCGAACGCAGGTTCGCGCCGATGCGCCGCGCCACGTCGACCAGCAACAGATCGCCGACGTGATGACCATAGGCATCGTTGACCGCCTTGAATCCATCGAGGTCCATGAACATCAGCGCGAAGCTTCCGTGCTCGCGGTCGGCGGCCTGGATCGCCTGATCGATCCGGTCCTCGAGCAGCACGCGATTGGGCAGCTTGGTGAGGTTGTCGTGCAGCGCCAGATACGTC
>NZ_BCPP01001571.1:0-806 GCF_016586125.1 Burkholderia sp. E168m23 | reverse complement strand
CGCTGATCAAGACCGGCCGGCCGCATATCCAGGGCGAACTCGACACGATCCTGCAGGTGATCGACCAGTTGCCCGACGGCGCGATCGCGGTGGACGGCGGCGCGAACGCGGGGCTGGTGTGCGTGCCGATCGCGCACCGGCTACGCGAGCGCGGCGGCCGCGTCTATGCGTTCGAGCCGCAACGCACGCTGTTTCACGCGCTCGGCGGCACCGTCGCGCTCAACCAGCTCGACAATCTCCATCTGCTGAACATGGGGCTGGCCGCCGCCAACGGCACGATGAAAGTGCCCGACGTCGACTACGGACAGGATGCCGACTTCGGGCAGGTCTCGCTCGTCGATGCGCAAGCCTCCGGCGGCACGCCGACGCCGGTCGTCCGGCTCGATTCGCTTGGCCTGCCGCGGCTGGATTTCCTGAAACTCGACATCGAAGGAATGGAGATCGACGCGCTGCGCGGCGCGCGGCGGCTGATCGAGACGCATCTGCCGTGGTGCTGGATCGAATACTGGAAAGTCGGCGAGGCGCGGATCATCGACACGTTCGCCGGTCTCGACTACACGTTCTACCGGATCGACGGGCTGAACATGCTGTGCGTGCCGAACCCGCGCTGGGACCGGCAGCGCCTGTTCATCACCGGCGAACCGCTCGCCGTCGGCTCGACGGCCGAACGCGGCACGGATTCCGCGACGGCCGCGCCCACCGACGCCGACGCCCCCGAACGAACTGGAACCGCGCGCTCGACCACGAATCGCGCGGCGAGTGGGGGCGATGCGATCGACCGCTGGCAACACGCACGCGGCCGCGGG
>NZ_BCPP01001570.1:0-809 GCF_016586125.1 Burkholderia sp. E168m23 | reverse complement strand
AAGGGTCTTAAACTGCACGGCATGGCGAGCACATGGCCGGAGCTGCTCGCGCAGTCGCGTCACACTGACTTCGAGCCGGAGCGCTTCATGAAGCAGCTGTTGATGGCTGAAACCGCCGAACGGCAGGTGCGCTCGATCGCCTATCAAATGACCGCTGCGCGCTTCCCGGCACACCGCGACCTGAAGGGCTTCGACTTCGCGCAGGCACACGTCGACGAAGCGCTGGTGCGCGAACTGAGCGAGCTGTCGTTCCTCGCAAGCGCGCACAACGTCGTGTTCATCGGTGGTCCGGGCACTGGCAAGACGCACCTCGCCTCAGCGATCGGAATCGAAGCCGTACAGCGCCACGGCAAGCGTGTGCGCTACTTCTCGACCGTCGAGCTGACCAACGCCCTGGAGCAGGAGAAGTCCATCGGCAAACAAGGCCAGATTGCCCACAAGCTGATGTACGTCGATCTGGTGATCCTCGACGAACTGGGCTATCTGCCGTTCAGCCAGACCGGCGGTGCATTGCTGTTCCATCTGCTCTCAAAGCTATACGAGCACACGAGCGTCGCGATCACGACCAATCTCAGCTTCGGCGAGTGGGCGAGCGTGTTCGGCGATGCAAAGATGACGACAGCGCTGCTGGACCGCGTCACCCATCACTGCCACATCGTCGAAACGGGCAATGAATCGTGGCGCTTCAGGACCAGTTCTGCCAAGGCAAAGACAACAAGAAAAAGAGCGGAAAAACCAGCGGGTAACGAAGAGTTATCCACACCGGAATAGATGTACTACGCTGTCTCGGGGTGGGTCAGATTTAGATG
>NZ_BCPP01001569.1:0-809 GCF_016586125.1 Burkholderia sp. E168m23 | reverse complement strand
CGGCGTATGCCGTCGCGTGCGTTTCGCCAACGTTCAGCCAGCGGTGTGCCCGGGCGGTGCGGCACGCATCGCGTCCACCATCCAGCGCAGCGTTTCGTCGAGCGGCGTGACCGGCAATTCGCCCACCGCGCGCCGCAGCTTGTCGCGCGACCCGCTCAGGCTTTTCACTTCGTTGTGCCGCACGAAGCGCGGGTCGATCGTCACGTCGATCACGTAACCGGCGATGCGCGACAGCATCGCGAGCACTTCCTTCAGCGAATACGCGCGCTCCGAGCAGACGTTGAACGTCTCGCCGGCCGGCGCGGCTTCGATGAGCTTCAAATAGGCGGCCGTCACGTCGCGTACGTCGGAGAAATCGCGGCTCACGTCGAGGTTGCCGAGGGAGATCCGCGGCGCGTTGCTCGCATAGTGCGCGACGAGCTTCGGCAGCAAATAGGCATCGCTCTGGCCGACACCCGTGTAGTTGAACGGCCGCGCGATCACGATCGGCAGCCGGTCGGCCCAGAGCTTCGCCGCATATTCCATCGCGAGCTTGCTGACCGCGTAGTCGTTCGCCGGGGCAGGCGCGACGGTTTCGTCGAGCACGCCGGCCGTCGAATTGCCGTAGACGTTCGCACTGCTGGCCAGCAGCACCGCCGACGGACGGCGGTCGAGGCCGGCGAGCGCCGCCAGCAGGTTGCGCGTGCCGACGATGTTGACTGCGTAGGTTTGCGACGGCTCGTCCTGCGCGACGTGCGCACGCGCGGCGAGATGCACGACCGCGTCGGGGCGCGCATCGGCCGCGGCCGCGCGCATGGCCTCCGCGTCGA
>NZ_BCPP01001568.1:0-811 GCF_016586125.1 Burkholderia sp. E168m23 | reverse complement strand
AATAATCGATTTTGCGCACGCGTAATCGAATTTCAACCGAAACGCCCGATCGTAAGCGTTTTCGTGCAGTCGACGACGGGCTTCGGCAACCTCACGACCACTCTTCCGGCGGCATCTCGCCGCGGTCATCCTCCCACAGCGGTTTCGCCGCCTCCTCTCCGCGGCTCGGTGTCACCGGCCCATTGCCGCTTGCACGACCGTCACCGCGCTCACCCCGCCGCGCCGCGTCGCGCGGCGCCGCCTGCGGGCGTTTCCGGGTGCGCGTCGGCGTCACGGTCCGCTGCCCGTCGCGGCGACGTTCGTCCGTCGATCCCGCATCGTTCGTCTGTCGTGCATTCGAAGCTGTAGCCATGCTGTTCTCCTGAGTCATCGAAAACAAACCGGTCGCTCGCATGCAGCAATTTCAATGCCGCCGCTCGGGCAAGCGTCTTGCTACCTCGATTCGACCAAAACCTTCCGGAGGAGACGATGCCGACGAATCGCAACACGCCGCCCGCCACCCGCCGCCGCCTCGGCGGATGGATGGCCAGCGAGGAAGCGCACATGGCCGCGTTCCGCGAAAAAATCGCGGCCGAAGCGCGCGCGCATGCCGGCGACCGGTTGCGCACGCCGGCCGTTCAGGAACTCGCGCGGCTGTTCGACGACAACGCCGTGCTGCGCATGAGCCTCACCCGCGCGATCGACGAAGCGCGCGAAGCGGGATACCGGCTCGGCTACGCGTCGATCGGCGAGCTGATGACGGTGCTCGACCATCTGATGACCTACACGCCGCCGTTCAGCGAGGAAAGCCTGATCGTGTGCCCGGTGAACG
>NZ_BCPP01001567.1:0-815 GCF_016586125.1 Burkholderia sp. E168m23 | reverse complement strand
CTTTCGCGGCGGCCTGGCCCGGATAGGGTGCGGCGGCGAGCGACAGTCCGTACAGCAACGCCGCGGCGATGGCGAGCGGCCAGAGCCGGCGATAGGTGGCGGGAAGCGTGGCGATCAAGGCGGGTGTCTCCGGTTTGTCTTCGTCTGCAGCGGACGGCGCGCCGTCGAGGGCGCGGCTGCCGGCCATTATCCGGAAGAACGAAGGCGCGAAAACCGGTGAATCCTTCTAGGAAACGACGGCGACGAGCCGCGATGCCGCCGCTGGTTTTTCCGCGCGTTGCCCCGGCTGAACCGGGGCAACGGCTGCGATTCGGCTTGCTATGATCGCCGCGGTATTGCCGTTGTCGATGCCCCGCCTGGCCGCGCGACCGGATGCGCGAGCCGGGGCGTGCCGATGAATCCATGCCGTGCCCGGCCCGCGCGCTGATGCGAAGGGCGGCGCCGGCTCCCCACGAAAACAGGTCCGACCATGACCGAACTTCTCCACGGCGACGGCGCGATCCGTCGCACGACGCCGTACGGTTCCTCGATCGAAAACACCTATGCGGGCGTGCTGTCGTTCATGCGCCGCAATTACTCCCGTGCGCTCGACGGCGTCGACGTCGCGATCTCCGGCGTACCGCTCGATCTCGCGACGACCTATCGTTCCGGCGCGCGGCTCGGGCCGGCCGCGATCCGCGCGGCGAGCGTGCAGCTCGCGGAGCTCCATCCGTATCCGTGGGGCTTCGATCCGTTCGACGATCTCGCGGCCGTCGACTACGGCGACTGCTGGTTTGACGCGCACAATCCGCTGTCGATCAAGCCGGCGATCGTCG
>NZ_BCPP01001566.1:0-818 GCF_016586125.1 Burkholderia sp. E168m23 | reverse complement strand
GTTATTTCAAGGGCAAATCTTTCAGTCGCGTCAGGCGGGAAATTTATTTCGAAAAATGGGGATTGGAGGGGTTGACTTCACTTTCGCGCGGTCCATAGAATCCGCCATCTTCACTCTTGGGGCCGCCGCCTTGGACGCCTGCAGTAGTCGATCTTCGAACGAAATTTCCGCCTGAGCGACCGACGTCCGCGCCTCATCGAAGCCGCCGTTTGTCTCCCAGGCAAACGGTGCGCGCAGCAGTATTCCGCAGCAACTCCCTACGTGCACCCTGATTCGCGCCGGTTAGCGTGATGCGTTCTCGCATGCGTTGCCCGGTTTCACCGCCGCCTGGCAGGCGGCCGCGTTCGCGCATCCGTTCCCCCGGCGCGCGAATGCCGGCCCGCACGCCGGCCGGCGGTCAACCGTGTTCCCCGGAACACCGCACAGGAGCCGCCATGAACGACAGTGACAGTTGTCCCTTATGTCCGTTGCATACGCAGACCCTTTCGAACCCGGGTCGCGGGGACAATCCGGCCGACTAGCCTGACACGTCGTTCAGGCCCCTGGCTGGCCCCGCGCCCACCACGCGGCCGGCACGTTGCCGTCGCCGCACGGAGCCAGACCATGAACTTCGGCCTTCTGCTGTCGAACCTTCCGCACGTCACGGAATCGCGCCACCACTACGACGCGATGCTGACGCTCGACGCCCGTCCGCGGGTGTTCTCCCGCCTGTTGAGCCAACTGAAAGCGTTGATCCACTGAAAAGAAGCGCCGAGCGCGCCTCGGCATGCGCACGCGCGCCCGCCTTCGAGCGGCCGTCCCGTGCGCATTCCAAGGCC
>NZ_BCPP01001565.1:0-820 GCF_016586125.1 Burkholderia sp. E168m23 | reverse complement strand
GCCGCGGCGCGTGGCGATCGCGATGTCGGCCGTGCGCGGCCAGCCGCCGCTGATCGCGCCGACGAGCCGCGTCTTGCCTTGCTGCGCGCTTTGATACGCGAGCACCGAATTCACGCTGAACACCGCGTCCGCCCGGCCCGACTGCACGGCGACGATGCGCATCGCCTGGTCGTCGTAATACTGGATCTGCACCGGTTTCAGCCCGTGCGCGACGTTCTCGCGGTCCCACGCGAGCAGGATCTTTTCCTGGTTGGTGCCGGCGTCGGTCACGATGCGCAGCCCCGCGACGTCCTTCGGCTCGCGGATCGCCTGGATCTTGCTGTCGTTGCGCACGTAGAAGCCGACCTGGTCCTTGCGGTAGGTCGAGAAATCGAACTTCTGCTTGCGCTCCTCGGTGACGGTCACGTTCGAGATCACCGCGTCGACTTTCCCCGATTCGAGCGCCAGCGGCCAGTCGGCCCACGCGAGCGCGATGATCTTCAGCTTGCGGCCGAGACTGTCGGACACGAGCTGGCCGACGTCGGCATCGAAGCCGATCACCGTGCGCGCGTCGGTCGCATACGAGCTGATCGGCGGCAGGCTCGGCGCGATGCCGATCGTCAGCGTGCCGGGCTCGGCGAACTTGAACGACGCGGGCACCGCGCGCTCGACCGCCGCATCGGCCGCGCCACGTGGGCGGCCGCGCTGCTCGGGACTCAGGTCGAACGTCGCGGCGGTCGCGGCCATCGCGGCCGCGATGGCGCTCAGGCCGATCAGTGCGGTGGCCAGCGTGCGCACGGCACGGGAAGAAAGCGGTACGGCTCGATGCATGAAAACGTCC
>NZ_BCPP01001564.1:0-821 GCF_016586125.1 Burkholderia sp. E168m23 | reverse complement strand
GATGCCGCGCGCGGGCACGCAGCGAATTACCGGTCGGGGAATGCAAAAATGCATCAGTCGGGACACACGATGAACTGGGACGACGCGCGCGTCTTTCTCGCGATCCATCGCGAGCGCACGCTGCGCCGCGCGGCGCAGACGCTCGGCGTCGATCAGGCGACGGTCGGGCGGCGGCTCGCGACGCTCGAGCACATGCTCGGCGCGACGCTGTTCCTGCGTTCGTCGAAAGGCTATCTGCCCACGCCGGTCGGCGAACTGGCGCTGCGCGCCGCCGAGGCGATGGAGCAGCATGCGCACGAGCTGGTGCGGCTGACGCAGGGGGTCGACCGGCGGCTCGCCGGGGAGGTGAAGATCACGACGACCGACGCGCTCGCGATCGAGTTCGTGATGCCGTCGATCGCACGGCTGCACGCGAAACATCCCGACGTCTCCGTCGCGCTGAACACGTCGACCCACATCCTGAATCTCGCGAAACGCGAAGCCGATATCGCCATCCGCACCGTGCGGCCCGAGAACCCCGATCTGGTCGCGCGCCGGCTGGCGTGCTGGGACATGGGGCTATTCGCGTCGCCCGACTATCTGCACCGGCACGGCGAGCCCGAGCGCGGCCGCGCGTTCGCGGGCCACGACCTCGCCGTCTACCAGCCGTACATCGACGCCAGCCGCAAGCCGACCCTCGCCGGCGAACCGATCGACGGCGGCCGCATCGTCACGCGCACCAACTCGAACCTGATGCTGCGTGCGGCGCTGCGTGCGGGCCTCGGCGTCGGCGAGATTCCGGTTCACATGGGCGAGCGCGACGGGCTCGCGCGGATCTGGCC
>NZ_BCPP01001563.1:0-821 GCF_016586125.1 Burkholderia sp. E168m23 | reverse complement strand
GTCGAAGTCGAGAGCGACGTGATCGAGCTATTAGCCGAAGACAGGCCAGTCGAAGTCGAAGTCGACAGCGACGAAATGGCGCTGGTCGCAGTACCGACTTGCTGGGCGACCGAATACAGCTGGCTGCCGTTGATCGCGTCGGTACTGGTGGAGGTCACTTGACCGGCGGCGACGTTGGTGACTTGTCGTTCCTTGCCGGCATCGCCCACGCTGACGACGCCGACCGGGTTGGCACCAGCGAATCCGCTGAACGTCACGCCGTCGACGGTTGCGCTGCTCGTGGGCGTTGCCGCGACGGTCTTCGAGCCGGCGCCGAGCGCGACGGAATTGTCCGTGCTGACGACGGCGCCAAGGCCGACGGCGACGGAATTGATCGTGCTGGCGACGGCGCCGGAGCCAATGGCGACGGCGTCGGCGCCCGTTGCGGTGCTGTCGGCGCCGCTCGAGTTCGCGTGGAAGTACTTGATGCCCTGGCTGTTGATGTTGTTGATCGCCGAGCCGACGCTGTTGGCGGTCGAGGTCGTACCGTTCGCGTTGTAAGTCGTATATGCCGGCGCGGAAACCGTCCCCGTCGCCGGGTCGTAGGTCGAGCCGCCGCCGAGTGCTGATGCCGTGCTCGTACCGAGATTGTTCGTCTTCGTCGTGACGGAGCTCAGGCCGGTGGACAGCGAACCGATGGAACTCGTGGCCGACGAAAGACCGGTCGACGTGGAAGTCGACAGCGACGTGATCGAGCTGTTAGCCGACGACAGCCCCGTCGAAGCCGACGTGGAAAGCGAGGTAACCGAGCTGTTGGTCGAGCTGAGGCCGGTGGACAACGA
>NZ_BCPP01001562.1:0-822 GCF_016586125.1 Burkholderia sp. E168m23 | reverse complement strand
TGACGGATGTAGTGATCGTATCGGCCGCGCGGACCGCGGTCGGCAAATTCGGCGGCTCGCTCGCGAAGATTGCGGCGCCCGAACTGGGCGCGACGGTGATCCGCGCGGTGCTGGAGCGTGCGGGCGTGAAGCCCGAGCAGGTCAGCGAAGTGATCATGGGCCAGGTGCTGACGGCCGGCTCCGGGCAGAACCCGGCGCGGCAGTCGCTGATCAAGGCGGGGCTGCCGACGGCCGTGCCGGGGATGACGATCAACAAGGTGTGCGGCTCGGGCCTGAAGGCCGTGATGCTGGCGGCGAACGCGATCATCGCGGGCGACGCGGAGATCGTGGTCGCGGGCGGCCAGGAGAACATGAGCGCGTCGCCGCACGTGCTGCCGGGCTCGCGCGACGGCTTCCGGATGGGCGACGCGAAGCTGGTCGACACGATGATCGTCGACGGCTTGTGGGACGTGTACAACCAGTACCACATGGGCATCACGGCGGAGAACGTCGCGAAGGAATACGGGATCACGCGCGAAGAGCAGGACGCGTTCGCGGCGCTGTCGCAGAACAAGGCGGAAGCCGCGCAGAAGGCCGGGCGCTTCGACGACGAGATCGTGCCGGTGTCGATTCCGCAACGCAAGGGCGAGCCGCTGCAGTTCGCGACCGACGAGTTCGTGCGTCACGGCGTGACGGCGGAGTCGCTCGCCGGGCTGAAGCCGGCGTTCTCGAAGGACGGCTCGGTGACGGCGGCGAACGCGTCGGGGCTGAACGACGGCGCGGCGGCGGTGCTGGTGATGTCGGCGCAGAAGGCGGCGGCGCTGGGCCTGACGCCGCTGGCGC
>NZ_BCPP01001561.1:0-827 GCF_016586125.1 Burkholderia sp. E168m23 | reverse complement strand
TGCCGCACCAGATCGAGCGCGAGCTTGTGCTGGAAATCGGCGCGGGCATTGGCGATCTTTGCGTGCAGCTTCGCGATATGCCGCTTGTGCTTTCGCGCCCGTTGCGCTTTCGCCAGCTTCTCGGCCGCTCGTCGACCGAACTGGTCATTGGGCAGCTTCTCGCCGGTCGAAAGTGTGGCGAAGTCTTTCAGGCCGAGATCGATGCCCACACCGGAACGAACCGGGCGGGCCTGCACATCGGGCATCTCGATCACGATGTTGAGGAACCAGTTGCCGCGTGCATCCTGCGCAAAGTTGGTCCCGTCCTTGATCTTGCCTTCGGGAAGCGGTCGACTGTTGAACACGCGAAACGTGTTGCCGGCGAAACGGAACGCGTCCCCCTCGCGCTTCAGGTCACGCCCCTTCAGCGGCACCCAGCCGAGCGACTTCCTGCCGCGATAACGCAGGTAAGGGCGTCGGCGCTGACTGCGCGACTTCGCATATTGCTCGCACGTCGCGTTGATCGTGCCGGAGTGAATACCGAGTTCCTTGCTGCTCCCCGTCGTCAGCACGTTCAGGTCGAATCCCGTCGGCCACTTCTTGCCCCACTTGAGCGCATGCTTCTGCGTGTCGTTGCAGAAGTTCCAGACGTAGTTCACCGCGCGGCTCTGCTTGTTAAGCAGTCCGTTGAGCGACTTCACGCGGTAGCGATAGACAAGAATCATGCCGGCCATTTTAACGGTGGAATGCCGCTGGCAAACAGCAGCGCTCCTTTCCTCCCCGCCCTGAAGGACGGGGAGGAAAGGAGCAACTGATGAAAGGAAACCGCTTGAAACTCCCGTTCGAAT
>NZ_BCPP01001560.1:0-833 GCF_016586125.1 Burkholderia sp. E168m23 | reverse complement strand
TGCAATTCCTTGGAAAGCGTGCGGAAGATGCGCGGGGCGGACGGAAAGCGGGAAGCCGTGCGCAAGCGAAGCGGCGGCCGGCATCGGTGAGGGCGATCGCGGCCGTCGGGATGGCTCACAGTGTATCGACGGATCGCCGGCTGTCGACCTGTCATGGTTGACGGGGGCGCTGGCGACGGCCGAGCGGCCGTATTACATTGTCCATACGAGCCGGGGCCCGACCGGCATGCCGTTTTTTGCACGGCCGCCCCGTTTTTTTGCACGGCGTTTATACCGCCTCTTCTAAGCTGGGGACGTGTCGAACAGCCGAGACGGCTTGCGTCCGCGCCATGACCTTTATTCGTCCCTTTCCCGCGTTCGATGTCGCCGGCCGGCGGTTGCGTGCCGGCGCACCCGGCAACGTCACGCCGTTCCCGGCGCCGCGCCCGCGCCTGCAATTGCCTGTCACACTGACGGCCGACTCCGCCGCGGCGGCGCACGCCCGGCTTGCCGCGCTGCTGCATTCCCCGCTCGGTGTGTATGTCGTCAGCGCGCGCGCCGTGCGCAACGTGATCCACGTGCATTTCGACATCGCCCCGGAGGATCTGGATTTCACGCTGCACACGCTGATCGCGCAGCAAGTCGACGCGGTGATCGGGCCGATCGCGCGCCAATTGTGCGTTCCGGCTGGCGTGCGCTGAGCCGGGAACGGCGATTGCTTGGCTAATCCGCCGCCGATTCGCCGGCCGCCGTGCTGTCCGCCGGCCGCCGATGGTGGACGTTTGTGCGCTGCGTCGAACGCGGCGCTACCCCTGAACAGGGAGGGCCTATGTACCTTACGGAAGAAGTGCGTA
>NZ_BCPP01001559.1:0-833 GCF_016586125.1 Burkholderia sp. E168m23 | reverse complement strand
CGACTGCTTCGCGTCATCGAGCGCCGGCACCCACGGCGGGCCACACCTCGATCGACTGCGCCGCCGTGCCGCGTTGCAGCGCGTCGCGCACTTCGGCCGCGCCGTATACGTCGACGTCCTTCGGCGCGAACGCCTTCAGCGCAAGGAACGTCTTCAGCGCGGCCTGCGCTTCGCGCGAATCGATCGTCACGTTGCCGGCACGGTCGAACACGTCGCCGCCGTATGCCCACAGGATCGGCAGGAAGCCCGTGACGACCGGGTTGCCCTTCGTGCCGCGGAACACGACGCCCGACACGCTCTTGTCCGCACCGCCGACGGTCTGCGCGATCTTCAGCACATCGTCCCAGTTGCGCGGCGGTTGCAGCTTGTACTTCGCGAGCAGGTCCTTGCGGTACGCGAACATCTCGACGTTGCCGACGATCGGCAGCGCGTACAGCGCGCCGGCCGCGTTACGGCCGAGCGCCACCGCCGACGGCACGAGATCGGCATCGGCCAGCGACGCGGGCAGCGGTTTCAGCCAGCCGTTGCCGATGAATTCCGGCGCCCACGTGTCGTCCATCATCACGAGGTCGTACGCGCCGGTGCCTTCGCGCATCGACAGCTTCAGCTTCTGGTACAGGTTCGCGTTCGGCAGCTTGAGCAGCTCGATCTCGGTGCCCGGATGCAGCTTGTTGAAGCCGGCGACGGCGTCGGCCAGCCCCTTGCCGTAGATGTCGTCGCGGCCGGCGATGACGAGGTCCGCCGCGAAAGCGTGCGTGGCGGCAACGGATAGCGCAACGGCGGCGGACAGCGCGCGCAGGCGGCTCAGCAAGGTCATGTGGTCTCTCTCGATC
>NZ_BCPP01001558.1:0-842 GCF_016586125.1 Burkholderia sp. E168m23 | reverse complement strand
GGGTATCACGCGCCTGTTCCATGACTTCGAGGCACGGCTGAAGACGATCCCGACGCGATTGACGCTGCTGCGCTCGGCCGAGCATCTGCAGAACTGGGCGTGCGTGCTGCCGGTCGCGCTCGGTACCGGCGTGCTGCCGAGCTTCCATCATCCGGTCGGCAAGGCGTTTCCGACGGTCTGGGCGCCCGATGTGGGCATCGTCGCGGCGCCGCTGATGCTCGATGCGCCAGAAGGCGACAGCGGGCCGCGCATCGTCAGTGTCGAAGGGCCGCGGCGGGTGAGCGTGACGGCGATTGCGGAAACGTTGGGCACGGCGGCAGGTCGCGCGATCGTCGCGCACGCGCTACCGCGCGATACGTGGAGCGCGACGCTGCTGCGCGCCGGGCTCAGCGAGCGTCATGCGCAGCTGATCGTCGACCTGTACGACGTGCACAACGCGGGGCGGATCGATGTCGAAGCCGACGTGTCGGAGCGGGTGTACGGGACGACGACGCTGGAGGAAGCGCTTGCTGCGCTGGTGCGCGCGCATGCGGCGCCGGCGTGAGGCGGGACCACCGGCCGTCAGTCGCATACGAGGTTCGCCGGCGAGACGCTGCCTGGTCGCCGTGCGCGTCGACTTCCGAATCTATTCCAGGCCATTCGCCTAATCCCATTGCGAAAGAAGCTCGGCCGGAATCGCGTTGACAACCTCGACATAGCGTTTGCCAACGCACTGTTCAGCCCGCTTCAGCAATATCGGGATAGGGCTGCTTGGTTCGTTCGCTTCAAACCACTGACGCGCCGTACGCATCGGGTGACGTGACGGTCGAGCCGTGGTGGGCTTCCATGATGGCGACGATTGG
>NZ_BCPP01001557.1:0-845 GCF_016586125.1 Burkholderia sp. E168m23 | reverse complement strand
CATGCGACGGTGCGCAGGAAATGGTCAGACGTGGAAAGGACTGGCCGGGCGGCCCGTCACGCGTGAAGCGTAGGCGGCGCCGACTCGGTGCGCTGCAGCGACGACGGTTGCGACGCGGGATGGTAGTTCGGGTTGGCCTTCCAGCGCGCGCGGACGAACGGACGCTCGTGGCCCGACAGTTCCAGCGCGACCTTGGTGACCCAGCGGTGCGACGGCACCGTGAGGCCATGCAGCGCCACGGTGACGAGCGCGAGGCTCGCGACGACCGCCGGCACCGACCAGCGGTGCGGCACCGCGCGCCACGAGCCGGCGATGAACGCGAGCGCGGCGATCGCACCGACGATGCAGCCGGTGATCGACTCGGACGGCGAATGCGCGTCGAGCGCGACGCGCGACACGCCGACCGCGACGCCGGTCGCCAGCCCGAGCGCGATGCCGGCGATCCGCACCGGCGTGCGCGTGCGGATCAGCGCGAGGAAAATCGCGACCGGATACACCGACGTCGACAGCATCGCATGCCCGCTGAAGCCGGTGAAATCCCACGCGCGAATGCCGATGCCCCAGCCGAGGAACGCGATCTTCGTGAGCGCCACCACGCCGATCGCGGCCGCCAGCACGCCGAGCCACGCGGCCGCGCGCCGCCACGAGTAGCCGAGCGCGAGCCAGACGGCAATCGTGATCGCGAGCGGCAAGGTCAGCCCGGCGCCGCCGAACGCGGTGATCATGATCCACAGGTGAGAAGGCAGGTCGAACATCGGGAAGGGGACGAACGAAGGCGGGAGAATGCTTAAATCAACGCGCGAGCCGGGAAGAACGACTACAACGGATACAAGCGGCGAAGCCCC
>NZ_BCPP01001556.1:0-844 GCF_016586125.1 Burkholderia sp. E168m23 | reverse complement strand
AGGCGACGCGGCGGTGCCGTGCGATCGCCGCGAGCACCGCGCCGCCGATCGCGAAGCGCACGATCAGCAGCCCGAGCACGTCGACGCCGGCCGCATACGCATAGCGGCCGAAAATCGCCATCGCGCCGAACGCGGCGGCGGACAACGCGACGTAGAACGCGCCCTGCAGGGCGGCGGACGATGAGCGAACGGTGGCGGTCATGATGAAACGGGCGAACGGGGCGCCGTGACGGGAATCGTCGGAGTGTAGCGGCGCGGCGGCGCCGAGCCTAGCCCGCGCTTACCCGTTGCGCGGCGGGCGGCCGCGCGTTCCGCGCCGACCGCTCCCGGGGGCCGGCGCCAGCGCCGTCCGTCGCGCCGGCGTACAATGCCCGACGCGGCATGATGCCATCCGAATCACGACGTTTCCCCACCATGTTCAATCCAAGCCGCGACGACGTGCGTCGCTTTTTCACCGAGACCTGGCGCAAGCAGCGCGCGGGCGAGATCCTCACGCCGCTGGAAGCGATCGCGGCCGACTGGATCGTCGAGCATCCCGAGTACCACGACGAACTGGCCGATGCCGACGGCGCGGCGGCGCGCAACTACACGCCCGAGGAAGGCCGCACCAACCCGTTCCTGCACCTGTCGATGCACCTCGCGATCAGCGAGCAGTTGTCGATCGACCAGCCGCCCGGCATCCGCGCCGCGCACGACAAGCTGGCCGCGAAGCTCGACTCGACCCACGACGCGCAGCACGCGATCATGGAATGCCTCGGCGAGACGATCTGGGAAGCGCAGCGCACCAACACGCCGCCCGATACCGACGCGTACCTGCAGCGCATCCTGCGCCGCGCGTCGCGCG
>NZ_BCPP01001555.1:0-845 GCF_016586125.1 Burkholderia sp. E168m23 | reverse complement strand
CGTTCACGTCGCCGCGCGCGATCTTCTGCAGCACGTCGTACGGCGTGATGCCGGTCTTGAATTCGTAGTTGCCCGACTTGAGCCGGCTCGACAGCCCGAGCACGCGCGTCATCGCGACGAACGCGAACGGCTCGACCGGCACGCCGCCGCGCTTGAGCTGCAGCGCGACGCTCTTCACGCTGCTGCGCGGCTTGATCGTGACGTCGAGCGATGCCGAGCCCAGCAACAGCGGCCGGGTTGCCCAGTAATACCCGCCGCCCGCGCCGGCAGCGGCCACGACGACGGCCAGCGCCACGATCGTCGCGGCGCATTTCTTCAGTAGGGACATGGAAACGTGACTCAGGTAAGACCCATATAATACTTGCTCGCCTCCGTCAAAGTCAGGGTTGACTGTTCCCTCATTCCATGAGCACACCGTTCGCTTCACCGGCTGCCCAGGCCGCATCTGCCTCGCTCCCCGTTTTCCCCCGCCCGTCCGCCGCCGATTTCGATGCGCCGGCCGCCTGCATGCCGCTGCCGCAGTTCGGCGTGATCGACGTGGCCGGCGACGATGCCGCGACGTTCCTGCACAGCCAGCTCACCAACGACATCGAGCATCTCGATGCCGGCAGCGCCCGGCTGTCCGGGTACTGCTCGCCGAAGGGCCGCCTGCTCGCGTCGTTCCTCACGTGGCGCGCCGGCCACGATGTGCGCCTGCTCGTGTCGAAGGACGTGCAGCCGGCCGTGCAGAAGCGGCTGTCGATGTTCGTGCTGCGCGCGAAGGCGAAGCTGACGGACGCGAGCGACACGCTCGCGGTGGCCGGCTTCGCGGGCGACGTGCGCGACGCGCTGTCCGGCATCTTCGA
>NZ_BCPP01001554.1:0-847 GCF_016586125.1 Burkholderia sp. E168m23 | reverse complement strand
GACCTCGAAAGCGCGGTACGCGAGGCAAAAACCTACCTGACCGGCGCGATCGCCGCGAGCGGCCACCTCGACGTCGGTCACGGCGTCGGTCCGGTCCATCACTTCCATCGCTGGTGGTGAGCGGCCGCTGACGCGGCGTCAGTGATCCTGCGCCGCGAACGCCTGCGCGCGCGCCGGCCAGTCGTCGGGCACGATGAAACCGCGCGCCGTCTCGCGCCACGTGCCGTCAGCCCCCTTTTCATGGATCGCGATCAGGTCGGGCGTCTGGCGCGTCGCCAGCACGGCCGGCAACTCCGGTGCGCTCGCCAGCGGCTCGGGCTCGATACCCGCGCCGGCGACGGCACGCCGCGGCGCCAGCCACGCCAGTCTCGGCAATACGCTCCATGCCGCGCCGTCACGCTGCGCGGCCGCCCATGCCGGCCACTGCCCGTGCGTCAGCCAGAAACCGCGCGGATGATCCGGCGCGATTTCGACGGACACCGGCGGCACCGGCGCGCCGTACGGATGGAACAGCCAGCCCTTGATGAACATCTGCGCGTCGGCCGGGGCGCCGTAGCCGAGCCGGGCAAAGCCATCGTGTTCGCCGAGCCGCAACTGGTGGTCGAGCAGCCGGCTGCGCTTGCGGTCGAACCGGTCGACGAGATTGGGGCCGACGAAGTCGGCAAGCGATGCGCCGTCGCGGACCGGCGCGCATAGATAGCACTTCACCGCGAGTTCCCAGTGCAGGCGCCGGCCGTCCGGCGCATCGACGAGAAAATCGACTTCGCCGAGCGTGCGGCCGTTGCTGCGCAGCGGCAGATTGGCCGCGACGAGCCGCAGCGACGGCCCGTGGGTCAGAAAGTACTCG
>NZ_BCPP01001553.1:0-851 GCF_016586125.1 Burkholderia sp. E168m23 | reverse complement strand
GATTCAACGCAAGAATTGAAGAATGAATCATGATACTCCGTGAATTGTGATGAAAAGACCGACCTACCATCGTAGGTTCACGGTGACTTCACGGAGTACACGATGACGACCTATGCGCATGCGACGACCGCGTCGCTCGACATTGCCTATCTCGAATGGAATCCGCGCGGCGAACGCGTGGCCGTGCTGCTGCACGGCTGGCCGGACAGCCCGGTCGGCTGGGAGGCGGTGGCATCGGCGCTCGCCGCACGCGGCTACCGCGTGCTCGCCCCTGCGTTGCGCGGCTTCGCGCCGACGCGCTTTCGTGACGCGTCCGTGCCGCGCAGCGGCCAGCTCGCCGCGCTCGGGCGCGACCTGCTCGAATTCGTCGATGTGCTCGGTATCGAGCGGCCCGTGCTGGTCGGACACGACTGGGGCGCCCGCGCGGCCGCGAACGCATGCGGGCTACGCGACGGTGTTGCCTCGCAGCTCGTGATGCTGTCGGTCGGCTACGGCACCAACGATCCCGCCCAGCCGCTGTCGCTGCAGCAGGCGCGCAACTACTGGTATCACTGGTTCATGGCGACGCCGCGCGGCGAGCAGGCGCTGCGCGACGACCGCCGCGCGTTCGCGCGCCTGATGTGGGATACGTGGTCGCCGCCGGGCTGGTATCGCGACAGCGATTTCGACGCGGCGGCCGCCGCGTTCGACGGACCCGACTGGATCGACGTCGTGCTGCATTCGTACCGGCAGCGCTGGGGCTTCGCGCCAGGCACGCCGGCTTATGCCGACGACGACGCGCGGCTGAACTCGTATAACTTCGTATAATGTATGCTATACGAAGTTATTACGGGGCCTTCGCGCGCCGACGC
>NZ_BCPP01001552.1:0-858 GCF_016586125.1 Burkholderia sp. E168m23 | reverse complement strand
GCACGCCGATGGCGGCGGCCAGCCGGCGTAAAACCGCGCTGACGCGCCAACGCCTTCGCAGCGGGTCGAAACCCGCGGCGAAGGCGTGGCCGGAGCCGGAAAGCCCGACTCCCATCGCACGATGCGACGTGCCGCCGTTAAGCCGCCGCGAAGCGCTTCGCCAGTTCCGCGAGGCCGTCTTCGTAAATCCCGCGGAACAGCCGGACGGTTTCGTCGTCGGTCGCGCCGTGCGGCGTGAACGTGCCCGACCACTCGACCTTCGATGCGTTCGGGCCGTTCTCGCGCACGCGCAGCGTGGAGCGATAGTTCACGACCGGGAACGGTGCTTCGAGAATCGCGTACGTATAGCTGCGTTCCGCTTCGTCGAACGCGACCAGCCGCTCGACGATCGCGTCGCCCGCCGGGTTCGCGAGACGCCGCACGCGCCCGCCTTCGCTCAGTTCGCTGGCCGGAATGTACGACAGCCAGTCGGGCAGTGCGCCGAAGCCGCCGATCAGTTGCCAGACCGTGTCGGCCGAAGCCGCGATCTCGATACCTGCATGGGCCTGTGCCATGTCATCACCTTTCAGGATCAACGATCGGTCGGCAGCGGCGCATTGGCCGCAATCAGACCTTGTTCACGCATGTCGCGCCAGAAGTCGGCCGGAATCGCCACGTTCAGCGCCGCCTGGTCTTCCGTGATCCGCTCCGGACGGCTCGCGCCCGGAATCACCGCGACGGTGGCCGGATGCGACATCGAAAACTGCAGCGCGGCGGCCTTGATCGGCACGTCGTAGCGCGCGGCGATCGCCTTGATCCGGTCGACCTTCGCGAGAATTTCCGGCGACGCCTTCTGGTATTCGAAGTGCGTGCCGCCCG
>NZ_BCPP01001551.1:0-859 GCF_016586125.1 Burkholderia sp. E168m23 | reverse complement strand
CGCCGCACCGGTATCGCGGGATATCGGAATGTGTTGATGGAGCCGGACGCAGGTCGTATAACTTCGTATAATGTATGCTATACGAAGTTATTACGATCGCGACCATGGCCGCGTTCCCGCTGCTCGCCACCACCCATGCGGGCGCCGGCGTTACGCTGCTGGTCTGGGGGATCGCGACGTTCGCGGTCGTGCCGCCGCTGCAGATGCGCGTGATGCGCGCGGCCCATGAAGCGCCGGGCCTTGCATCGGCCGTCAACATCGGCGCGTTCAACCTCGGCAACGCGGTGGGCGCCGCCGCCGGTGGTGCGGCGATCTCGGCGGGGTTCGGCTACGCGGCGGTGCCGCTCGTCGGCGCGCTGATCGCCGCTGCCGGGCTCGCACTCGTGATGCTGCAGGTCACGCAGCGCCGCCGCTCGCCGGCCGCCGCGAACTCGTAAGCACGAGCACGTCCGGACTGCCGGGAACCTTCCGCTCGCTTTTTTACGGCCGCACCATGCGGCCGTTGTTATTTCCGGCGTGCGGCCCGGTTCCGACGGCTCGGTCAGCGCCCGGCCGCAAACCCGCCGAAAAACGCGCGTGCGTTCGCCTCGAGACTCGCGAGGTGATAACCGCCCTCCTGCACGATCACCGTCGGCAAGCCGAGCGCGCCGATCGCACCGCCGAGCCGGCCGAACCCGTCGGTCGTGACGGCAACCTGCGATTGCGGATCGTCCTTGTAGATGTCGAAACCGAGCGCGAGCACGAGCGCATCGGGCTGGAACCGCGCGAGTGCACGCAACGCGTCGTCGAGCCGCTCGAAGAATGCCGACTCCGGCGCGCCGTGCGGCATCGGCAGGTTGAGGTTGAAGCCGTCGCCGGC
>NZ_BCPP01001550.1:0-859 GCF_016586125.1 Burkholderia sp. E168m23 | reverse complement strand
TCGTCGCGCCGCCCGCATACACACGCGCCGATACGACCAGCACGCTGCTGTAGCGCGCCTCGTCGCAGCCCTCCGCATCGAAAATCGGGGTCGCAATCAATCGCACGACGTCGTGCAAGCCGAGCATCCGGTACGGGTAGCCGCAGGTCTGCGACAGCAGCAGGTCGTCGCGCCGCCACAGTGCGAGCAGATCGTCGAACGGCGCGTCGGGCAGCACGACGTCAGCCGGCCCGCCCGCGTTCGCGAACGCATCGAGCGCATCACGCAGCAGCGCGCGCCACAGGGCGGCGTGGCGCGGCGTCACGTTGTACATCGGCAGGACTGCGATCCAGGGTTTCATGCGGGCATTCTACGCATCGGCGGCGCCCCGGATGCTTATCGGCCGCAAGACGATAAGCAAATGCGAATCAATTGGTTGGCGTAGCCGCGCCGCCTCGGTACCGTTCGAAGGCCTGCCGGCGCCGCCACCGTGCGCGATGCCGGGCAAGCCGACCGTGATCCGCGAGACACCAGCGCACCCGGGCCGAGCGCCCCGGTTCCATCGCTCGTTCCCCGCACTGCCCGATCCATCCGCCTCAACGCCATGGCCGAATACTTCGACGTCGACCACGCGCGCGCGATCGCCGCGCTCGACGCCCGCTTCACCGCCCGCACCGAGTGGCCGACCTGGCTGCTGGTCGTCGTCATCTACGGCGGCTGGCTCGCCGTGTTGCTGCTCGTGCGCGAAGGGCACCTGTCGCTCGCCGCCGCGACGCCGCCGTTGATCCTGCTCGGCGCGTGGCACCTGTCGCTGCAGCATGAACTGCTGCACGGCCATCCGACGCGTTCCGCCTTCGTGAACAAGCTGCTCGGCTATCCG
>NZ_BCPP01001549.1:0-859 GCF_016586125.1 Burkholderia sp. E168m23 | reverse complement strand
TGGCGGCTGGGCGGCGTCGTCATGGCGGGTGCGGGCTCGGGTGGCGGATTACTCGCCGTCGGGGGTATCCCACTCGTCGCGTTCGGTGCGGCGCGCATCGGGCACCGACAGCCCGAAGTGGCGATACGTGAGCAGCGTCGCGACGCGCCCGCGCGGCGTGCGCTGCAGGAAGCCCTGCTGGATCAGGTACGGTTCGAGCACGTCCTCGATCGTGTCGCGCTCCTCGCCGATCGCCGCCGCGAGGTTGTCGATGCCGACCGGGCCGCCGTCGAACTTGTACAGGATCGCTTCGAGCAGCTTGCGGTCCATCAGGTCGAAGCCGACCGGATCGACGTCGAGCATCGCGAGCGCGGCGTCGGCAACGGCCGCGGTGATCTGGCCGTCGGCCTTCACTTCCGCGAAGTCGCGCACGCGGCGCAGCAGCCGGTTCGCGATCCGCGGCGTGCCGCGCGCGCGCTTCGCGATTTCCAGCGCGCCGTTCGGATCGATCTGCGCATTCAGCAGCGACGCCGAGCGGCGCACGATGCGCGACAGTTGTTCGGCGTCGTAGAACTCGAGGCGCGCGACGATCCCGAAACGATCGCGCAGCGGGTTGGTCAGCATCCCCGCGCGGGTGGTTGCGCCGACCAGCGTGAACGGCTGCAGGTCGAGCTTCACGCTGCGCGCGGCCGGGCCTTCGCCGATCATGATGTCGATCTGGTAATCCTCGAGCGCCGGATACAGGATTTCCTCGACGACCGGCGACAGCCGGTGGATCTCGTCGATGAACAGCACGTCGTTCGCTTCGAGGTTCGTCAGCAGCGCGGCGAGATCGCCCGCGCGCTCGAGCACGGGGCCCGACGTCTGACGCAGGTTCACG
>NZ_BCPP01001548.1:0-863 GCF_016586125.1 Burkholderia sp. E168m23 | reverse complement strand
GATGCCCTGGAACGGTTCGTCGAGCAGCAACAGCCGCGCCGGCTCGGCGTGCCAGCGCGCGAGCACGACCTTCTGCTGGTTGCCGCCGGACAGGTGCGCGACGCGATCGTCCGGCCCCTCGCAGCGAATCCCGAACCGCGCGATCGCCGCGGCGGCCGCCGTGCGTTCGCGCGTTCGGCGCACCGCACCGCTCGCGAACCAGCGCGACAGGAACGGAAAGCCGATGGTGCCCGCGATCGACGCGAACGGGACGCTGTCGGGAAACAGCGACGTGCGCCAGCGATCCTCGCCGGCCAGGAATACGCCGGCGCGAATCGCATCGGCGGGCGTTCGTGGCCGCCATGGCCGGCCGTCGAGCGTCATCTCGCCGGCGGCCGCTCGCACCGCACCGAAGATCGTCCGCGCGAAGCGCGACTTGCCGCCGCCGACCGGGCCCGCGATCGCGACGATCTCGCCGCGCCGGACATCGAGATCGAACGGCGTGCTGGTCGGCGTCAGCCGGATCTGCCGCACGCTGAAGCCTGATCCGGGCCCGGATTCGGCCGGTGCGACCCGCTCCGGCGCCACGGCACGCGTACGCGGCAACGACCGGCCGATCATCGTTTCCACCGCGGCGTCGAAATCGATCGGCGCGGCCAGATCCGCGACGATCCGGCCATCGCGGACGATCGCCGCGCGATCCGCGATACGGCGCAAGTCGCCGAGCCGATGCGACACCAGCAGGATGGCGACGCCATCGCGGCGCAACGCGTCCACCAGCTCGAACAGCCGCTCGGCCTCCGTCGCCGACAGGCTGGCGGTCGGCTCGTCGAGGATCAGCAACGACGGCTGGCCGGCCAGCGCACGGGCCAGAGTCACGCGCT
>NZ_BCPP01001547.1:0-864 GCF_016586125.1 Burkholderia sp. E168m23 | reverse complement strand
TCGTGGAATCGTTATGAGGTCACGCTCGGAACGGGCGCGGGGAATTCGCGGCATCCTTTCGGTTGGAGGCCGCTTCTGAGCCGCATTGACGTGGACATGGCACATGCGTGTTTCAATCCGCGCCCGAGCGTGACGTGACGATCGCCGTCGAGCTTAGGCGGCGTATGGTCCGACCGCGGACGTTCCGTTATCGACAACGACGCGTATCGACACGCGAATGACGGGCTGCGATTACACGAGACTATGAGGTGGGCCAAACATGTATTGGCCTTCGGGGGCAACGCCAGCCCGGTGCCAGCATGAACAGGCCCCAAGCGCCAATTGCCACGCGACCTGCTTCACTCCGCATCGTCAATGCGGCCCGTCGTGCCTGATCCCAGCCGCATCGAGCTGCCGAAGTTTCGCGTACAGCGTCGTGCGCGAAATGCCGAGCTGTCGCGCGGCCGCCGACACGTTGCCGTCGTGCTCGTCGAGCGCGCGCCGGATCGCATCGAGCGACTGTTCGTGCAGGCTCGCCTGCGGGCCGGCGGCCGACGTGACGTTGCACACGTCGGCAGCGTCTTCGAGCACATCGGCGTGACGCGCCCTCGTCGCCCGGTCGAGCGGCGCACGCACGGTGCGCACCCATACGTGGCTACCATCGTCGCGCGCGATCCGCTGCGGCGTGCGTGCCGGTGTCAGCAACCGGCGCTGCTGCGCGGGCGTCGCGCCCGGAAACAGTTGCCGGAGATCGACCGACGCCACCGGCCCGGCGGGCGCGAGGTCGAGCATCTGGCGGGCCAGGCGGCTCACCGCGCGCACGCGGCCCGCTTCGTCGAGCGCGATGACGCCGGCGAGCGGCGTGCCGAGCCAGCGCGGATCGAA
>NZ_BCPP01001546.1:0-864 GCF_016586125.1 Burkholderia sp. E168m23 | reverse complement strand
CCACATCCTCGAACGGTGTCACCAGCGATCCCGCACGGAGCCGGTCTCTCGCCATTCGCGGGTCGCCGATGGCAATGCCGTGTCCTTCCGTCGATGCCGCGAGCGTCAATTCGAGGGTATCGAATACGAGTCCGCGTCCCGCGTCGATCTGGCGTGCCCCGACATGATCAAGCCAGCACCGCCACTCTGCGTGGCTCGGCCCGGGATGCAGCAAATCGACCTGCGCGAGATCGGCAACGGATCGCAGTGAGGTTGCCAGTGCGGGCGCGCACATCGGCGTGAGCCTCTCGGAGAACAGCGGTATCGCGTCCATGCCGGTCCACTGTCCCGTGCCGCGCACGACGATGGCATCGACATCGGACGTCGTGAAATCCGGCGTATCGTCCGCGGAGGTCGAAATACGAAGCTCCGTGCCGCTCATCGCGCGATGAATGTCCGGCAGCCGCGGGAGCAGCCAGCGAACGGCGAACGTGGACGGCAACTTCAACGTGAGCACCGAAGTCGCCCGTGCATGAACGTCCGCGTGCCGGACCAATTGCGTGAGCACGTCGACCGCGACCGTCAGCAGTGCATTGCCTTCTGCCGTCAACGTCAGGCCCGATACATGGCGCACGAAGAGCGCGCATCGGTAATGCGTTTCCAACTGCTGTATCTGGCGGCTGACTGCACCTTGCGTGCGGCATAGGTGATCCGCAGCCTTGCTGACGCTGCCCAGCTGTGCCGCGGCGACGAACGACTGAATTGCCGCCAACGGCGGGAGCGGTCGCGTCAGGTCGGCCAGCGGGTATGCATGCGCGGCATACCCGGGTTGCAAATTTTTCGATTGTTCGGTCATCGGGGCGTCGCTATCGTGCGTGTACCGGA
>NZ_BCPP01001545.1:0-866 GCF_016586125.1 Burkholderia sp. E168m23 | reverse complement strand
CCCTCTCGGAGCCTTCGCATGACCCTGCATATCGGCCTTCTCGTCTTTCCGGGCGTCCAGCAACTCGACCTCACCGGCCCGCACGACGTGCTCGCGTCGCTGCCGGACGCAACCGTCCATCTGGTGTGGAAGTCCCGCGACGCGGTCGCGTCGAGCAGCGGCCTCGCGCTCGCGCCGACCTGTACGTTCGACGACTGCCCGCCGCTCGACGTGATCTGCATCCCGGGCGGCATCGGTATCAACGAACTGCTGCTCGATGCCGAAACGATCGCGTTCGTGCAGCAGCGCGCGGCCACCGCGCGCTACGTGACGTCGGTCTGCACGGGCTCGCTGCTGCTGGGCGTGGCGGGCCTGCTGCGCGGGCGGCGCGCGACGACGCACTGGGCGTTCCACGCGCTGCTCGAACCGCTGGGTGCGATACCCGTGCGCGAGCGCGTCGTGCGTGACGGCAACCTCGTCACGGGCGGCGGCGTGACGGCCGGCATCGACTTCGCGCTGACGATCGCCGCGGAGCTGGTCGGCGACGAAGCCGCGCAGGCGATCCAGCTGCAACTCGAATATGCGCCCGCGCCGCCGTTCGACGCGGGCTCGCCCGATACCGCGCCGGCCGCGGTCGTGAAGCGCGTCACCGAACGTTCGGCCGCCGGCTTCGCGAAGCGCAAGCAGATCATCGAGCAGGCGCTGCGCGCCACGTCGCGCTGAATGCGGAACGGGAGATGCGGATGCCGGAAAAATCACTGGAAAGCAGCGCACGCGCGTGCCGGAGAACACCTCGATGAACATCATCCGGAGTGCCGCATTCACGGCGGACCGCGCGTGGGGCGCCCTCGACATCGCGACCCTGAACGGCATCACGGTGCGGCTGC
>NZ_BCPP01001544.1:0-868 GCF_016586125.1 Burkholderia sp. E168m23 | reverse complement strand
GGGCGGACCTCGTTCGGCATCGATGCGACGTCGACCGGTTCGAGGTTGTTCGCATTCCTGCGTTTCAGGCCGGACGCGATCGCCCGCAACGGCCGCAGCCCCGCGCCGATGCCGAACCACAGGCCGAGCGCGAGCAGCGGCAGCATCGAGAACACGGGCCAGAGCAGATGGACGGCGATGCCCGCGATCGCCTCCCAGCGCGCATGCCGCGCCTGCGCGAGCCGGATCGTCGTGCCGCCGCGTTCGGTCACATAGGTGCGCCACGGCTGGCCGCCGACGTCGACGCTCGCGATGCCCTGCTGCGCGGGCGCCGGCAGCTTCGAATCGCGGTCGGTCGAATACACGAGCGTGCCGTTGCGCCACACTTGCAGCAGCACCGCATCGGGGTCGCTCGCTTCGAAGCCGTGCTTGCCTTTGGCGTGGTTGCTGAACGATAGCTCGCCGTTCGGGCCGACCACGATCTGTTTGGACATGCTGCGCATCTGGTCGTCGAGCAGGTCGTCGAGTTCGCGCAGCGCGCCCCAGTAGGTGCCGGCGCTCGCGACCAGGCCGATCACGCACGCGGCCGGCAGCAGCCACGTCAGCAGGCGCCGCCGCAGCGACGCGTTGCGCCAGCGCGCGACCGCGCGTTGCATGCGCGTCACGTGCCGTCACCGATCCGGTAGCCGACGCCGCGCACCGTGCGGATCATGTCGTGACCGAGTTTCTTGCGCAGGTTGTGGATATGCACCTGCACCGCGTTGCTCTCGATTTCCTCGCCCCAGCTGTACAGCCGTTCCTCGAACTGTTCGCGCGAAATCACCGCGCCCGGTTCGCGCATCAGCTCGTGCAGCAGCACGAATTCCTTCGGCGACAGCGGCACTTCGTC
>NZ_BCPP01001543.1:0-869 GCF_016586125.1 Burkholderia sp. E168m23 | reverse complement strand
CAGGTTGGTCGCGACGATCGTGTCGAGCGACGCCGGGCGATTGACCATGCGCGCGGTCGCCGCATCGACGAGTTCCTTGTCCCACGTCACGTCGGGAAACTCCTGCGCGATCTGCTTCGCGATCTCGTCCCACATCACCATCGCGTGCCGCTGCGCGTTGCTCTTCGTGATCACGGTCAGCAGCTTGCGCGACCGCGACTGCGCAAGCCGGAACGCGAAGCGCATGATGCGTTCGACGCCGGCGCGCGTGAGGATCGACACGTCGGTCGCGGCCTCGATCGGATGGCCCTGGTGCACGCGGCCGCCGACGCCCGCGTATTCGCCTTCGGAGTTCTCGCGCACGATCACCCAGTTCAGGTCGTCCGGCCCGCAGCGCTTCAACGGCGCGTCGATGCCGGGCAGGATGCGCGTCGGGCGCACGTTCGCGTACTGGTCGAAGCCCTGGCAGATCTTCAGGCGCAGCCCCCACAGCGTCACGTGGTCGGGCACGTCCGGGTCGCCCGCGGAGCCGAACAGGATCGCGTCCTTGCCGCGCAGTGCGTCGAGGCCGTCGGCCGGCATCATCGCGCCGTGCCGGCGGTAGTAATCGGCGCCCCAGTCGAAATCCTCGAACTCGAACGCGAAACGGTCGCTGCTGCGGGCCAGCGCTTCCAGCAGTTGCTTGCCAGCCGGCACCACCTCCTTGCCGATGCCGTCGCCGGGAATCGTTGCGATACGGTAGGTCTTCATGCGGACATCCTCGATTGATCGTGAGCGTGAACGCACTTTACCGAACCGGGAGTGTGTAAACCGGGGCTATACTCAAAGCATCTTTAACTTCAATTCACGAATCCCGTCATGGCGGATACCGTCCAGCCGGCCGATCTCGG
>NZ_BCPP01001542.1:0-876 GCF_016586125.1 Burkholderia sp. E168m23 | reverse complement strand
TCGCGACGAACACCAGCATCACGNGGCCCGTGCGACCGACGAGGCGGCCGACGCGCGTCTCGTACCATTTCGTCAGGCGATCGAAGCGGCGGTTGAACCAGCCGAAGAAGCCGCGCTTCTCGTGATGACCCGCTGCGATCGGCTTGAGCATCGTCGCGCACAGGGCCGGCGTGAGCGTCAGCGCGAGCAGCGCGGAGAACAGGATCGACACGGCCATCGACAGCGTGAACTGCTTGTAGATCACGCCGACCGAGCCGCTCGCCATCGCCATCGGCAGGAACACCGCGGTCAGCACCAGCGTGACGCCGATGATCGCGCCGGTGATCTCCTTCATCGCCTTCGACGTCGCGTCCTTCGGCGACAGTCCTTCCTCGGCCATCAGGCGTTCGACGTTCTCGACGACGACGATCGCATCGTCGACGATGATGCCGATCGCGAGCACCATGCCGAACATCGTCAGCACGTTGATCGAGAAGCCGGTCAGCAGCATCACCGTGAACGTGCCGAGCATCGCGACCGGCGCGACGATGGCCGGGATCAGCGTATAGCGCACGTTCTGCAGGAACAGGTACATCACGAGGAACACGAGCACCATCGCCTCGAGCAGCGTGTGCAGCACTTTCTCGATCGAGATCTTCACGAACGGCGACGTGTCGAGCGGGATCGAGTAGCTCATGCCCGACGGCATCGACTTGCTCAGTTCGGCCATGCGGGCGCGGATCGCGTCCGCGGTCTTCACCGCGTTGGCACCCGGCGCGAGTTGCACGCCGGCGAGGGTGGCCGGCTTGTTGTTCTCGCGGCTCACGAACGTGTAGTTCTGCGAGCCGAGTTCGACGCGGGCGACGTCGCCGAGCACGACCTTCGAGCCGTCCGCAT
>NZ_BCPP01001541.1:0-880 GCF_016586125.1 Burkholderia sp. E168m23 | reverse complement strand
TTAACTGATACTGCTCTACAGCGAGAGCGTTACTGGACCGAAACATTGCAGAGTGCGCTGGCTGAAATCGGTGCATTGACCGAAGCAGGGCGACAGGAGGCGAAGCGGGCAGAAGAGGCTCTCGAGCGACAGGCCCGTTCGCTTCGGGAAGCGGCCGAGGTCGAACGTATTCGGTTAAGTGATGATTTCGCTACGGAACTGGCTCGGCTGCGCCGGTCTCATCAAGATGAACGGGACAGATGCCATGCGCGAGAAGCCGAACTGATTCGGCAATGTGAAGCGGTCGCGATATCTGCATCGGAGGAGCGTCAGAAATTAACCGAGCAGCATGCGATGGCGCTCGAGGAAAAGGGCAAAGAGTGGAGCCGCCAAGCCGAACGGGAAAACAACTCAATTGTGCAGCGGTACGAGGCTCTGATACGAGAGTCAGAAGTCCAGCGAGCGGCGTTCGAGCAGCGGGTGGCGGAAGATTTGGCATTTCTTCAGTCGCAACTCGAACAATGTAATAAGGAACGTGAAAAAATTCGGTCGGATTACTCAGCCGAGGTAGAAGTTCTCAACGAGCACGTATTTTTGATGGCCGAAAGAAGCGCTGCATATCTATGGGAAGGATATCGCCTCGGGCGAGCGGAGCGAGCGCGTGGTTGGTTCGCAAGGGCATTCTTGCTGGGAGCGCCGGGCGCGGAGGTTGACTTGCAGCGCTTTTCTCAGTCAGTAGGTTCTATGAGGGCTGTGGGGTTGGCGAAGCGGCGTATTAATCATATGAAAAAATTGAAAATTAATTTCCAGCCGGAATTTGTCGTTCGTAGTGATGGAAAATACGGTCTTGATGACTTTCTTTTGCTACACGACAGAAATTTCGTTCGTGCCGCCTATCTTG
>NZ_BCPP01001540.1:0-888 GCF_016586125.1 Burkholderia sp. E168m23 | reverse complement strand
GATGTGGACCGTGTTCGGTGCGGGCGCGCTGTATCACCTGAACGGCGGCGCGAGCGGCCAGATCGTGATGAACTCGGGCTGGTTCATCGAGAGCCTCGTGTCGCAGACGCTCGTCGTGCATCTGCTGCGCACGCAGAAGATCCCGTTCCTGCAGAGCACGGCGTCGCTGCCGGTGCTACTGTCGACCTTCACCGCGATCGCGATCGGCTGCTGGCTGCCGTTCTCGCCGTTCGCGGAGGCGATCGGCTTCATGCACCTGCCCGGCACCTACTGGCTGTGGCTCGCCGCGACGATGGTCGGCTACATCGTGCTCGCGCAGATCGTCAAGACGATCTACGTGCGCCGCTACAAGCAGTGGTTCTGATGGCGCGCGGATGACGATGCGCCGGCCCGTGCTCGCGAACGCCGAGCGGGCCGGCGCGGCGTGCGCATCGAGCCACGCCCATGCAACGGGCCGCATCAGCGGCCCGTTTTTCATTCATTGAGCGTCGTTCGCGCCGAACAACTGCGCGCACACCGTGCGCCCTTCGTCGGTCAGCGCGGCGCTGCCGGTACCGTCCTCGTTCAGCGTCGTTACGCTCAGGCCGGCGGCGTCGAGTTGCGTCAGCACGCGGCGCAGCGTGCTCATCGGCAGTTGCGCGCGCTTCGCGATCTTCGGCAGCGACCACGTCTTGCCGGCCGGATCGCTGGCGGCTTCGTTCAGCGTCGCGAGCGTGGCGACGAGTGCGGGATCGAGCGGGGATTCGTCGGTGTCGGAAGTCATCGGTTCGGGTTCGTCGGCCGGCGTCGCACCGGCATGCAGGGAGAAAACGCTCGCGGACACTATACCCCGCGTCACGCGCCCTTGAGCGCGCTGCGCATGAACGACACGAAACGCGCGGTGACGGG
>NZ_BCPP01001539.1:0-896 GCF_016586125.1 Burkholderia sp. E168m23 | reverse complement strand
ATCGGATCCTGCCACAGCAATTCCTCGCTGGGCACTTCCGGACCCAGATAACGCACGCGCGGCCCCATGTCACGGTGCGTCAGCTTGAACCACGCGCGCGCGAATGCCTCGGCGAACTCGTTCGGATTCTCGAAGAAGCGGCGCGAGATCTTCTCGTAAGTCGGGTCGGCACGCAGCGCAATATCCGAGGTCAGCATCGTCGGTACACGGCGTTTGCCCGGTTCAAACGGATCCGGCACACTGTCCGCACCGGCGCCGCCCTTCGGCTGCCACTGATGCGCGCCAGCCGGACTCTTCGTTAGCTCCCAGTCGTAGCCGAATAGATTCCAGAAGAAATTGTTGCTCCACTGCGTCGGCGTCGACGTCCAGATCACCTCGAGGCCGCTGCCGATCGCATCGCCCGCCTTGCCTGACCCGAACGAACTCTTCCAGCCCAGCCCCATCTGTTCGAGCGGTGCCGCTTCGGGCTCAGGCCCGACGTGCGACGCATCACCCGCACCGTGGGTCTTGCCGAACGTGTGGCCGCCCGCGATCAGGGCGACGGTTTCCTCATCGTTCATCGCCATGCGTGCGAAGGTCTCACGGATGTCGCGCGCCGACGCCAACGGGTCGGGGTTGCCGTTCGGGCCTTCCGGGTTCACATAGATCAGCCCCATCTGCACTGCCGCCAGCGGCGTCTCGAGCTGACGATCGCCGCTGTAGCGCTTGTCGTCCAGCCAGGTCGATTCCATGCCCCAGTAAACGTCCTCGTCCGGCTCCCACGAGTCTTCCCGGCCGCCCGCGAAGCCGAACGTCTTGAAGCCCATCGATTCCAGCGCCACGTTGCCAGTCAGTACGATCAGGTCCGCCCACGAAATCTTGCGTCCGTATTTCTGCTTGACCGGCCAGATCAATCG
>NZ_BCPP01001538.1:0-897 GCF_016586125.1 Burkholderia sp. E168m23 | reverse complement strand
TCGATCGGCGTCGCCGATATCCCGCGTTTTCATCACCATGCTCGATCACCTCATCTGCGACTGCGACGGCGTGCTCGTCGACAGCGAAGTCATCGCCGACCGCGTGCTGCTCGACACGCTGTCCGCCACGTTCCCGAATCTCGATTTCGAAGCCGCCGCGAAGTCGGCATTCGGCCAGCAGACGTCGCGCTTCCTCACCGGCATCGAATCCCGCTTCGGCATCGAAATGCCTGCCAACTTCATCGAGACCATCGAGCACAACATCGAGATCGCGCTCGCGCAATCGCTCACGCCGATCAGCGGTGTGCGCGACGCGCTGCTGAAGGTCACGCTGCCGGCCGCCGTCGTGTCGAACAGCCGGCTCGTGCGCGTGCGCAATTCGCTGAAGCGCGCGTCGCTCACCGAGATCTTCGGCGAGCGGGTGTTCAGCTCCGAACAGGTCGCGCGGCCGAAGCCCTACCCCGACGTCTACCTGCATGCGGCACACACGCTCGGCGTCGAGCCGGCGCGCTGCGTCGTCGTCGAGGACAGCATTTCGGGGCTGAATGCCGCGCGGGCGGCCGGGATGAAGACGATCGCGTTCGTCGGCGCGAGCCACATCCCCGACAACTACGCGGACGCGCTGCGCGCGATGGGCATCACGCGGATCATGCGCAAGATGGACGAACTGCCGGCGCTCGTCGAAGCCGGCATGCGCGGCGAATTCGGCGACGTGCAGTCCTGATCGTCATTCGGGCCGGATCGATCGATCCGGCCGCGCCACGGGCGCGCGAACGCGCCCGCCTTTCCTTCGCTCAGGCCGGCTCGCAGCAGCGTTCGCGCGCGGCCGCCAATGCCTCGCGGAACTCGACGAGTTCCGCAATCGTCAGCATCGGCAGCCCGTGCCGTTGCGCGAAG
>NZ_BCPP01001537.1:0-898 GCF_016586125.1 Burkholderia sp. E168m23 | reverse complement strand
GATGTCGATGCCGATCCGCTGGGGCGACATGGACGCGTTCGGCCATGTGAACAACACGGTCTATTTCCGCTACATGGAGCAGGCGCGGATCTCGTGGTTCGAGCAGCTCGGCATTGCGGGCGGCAACGGGGAGGGGCAGGGGCCCGTCATCGTCACCGCGTCGATGGAATTCCTCAAGCAGTTGCACTATCCGGGCGACGTGATCGCGAGGATGTCGGCCGCGAAGCCCGGCCGAAGCAGTTTCGATACCGGGTTCGAGCTCACGCGCGCGGACGATCCGCAGCATGTCTACGCACGCGGTAACGCGCGCTGCGTGTGGGTCGACTACGCGCTCGGCAAGTCGGTGCCGCTGCCGCCCCTGCTGCGCGACACGATCGAGCGCGCGCTCGCGGCGAAAGTCGGCTGAGCGTGCATACCGGCAGGCCGGCACCGGGTCGCCGGTGGCGCGCCGTGCCCGTTGTTTCCCCCGGTCGGCCGCCGCGTGCGGCCGATCGTCATTCGAGCGCTGCGACGCAATGCGCGCTCACTGCCCGAGCAGGCGCTGCAGCAGCTCCGGCGTATTGTTCGTCCCGTATTTGCGCATCAGCCGGGCGCGGTAGATGTCGACCGTGCGCGAACTGATGTCGAGTACGCGCCCGATCTGCTTGCTGGTCTTGCCAGTCGCGAGCTGGGCGGCGATCTCGCGCTCGCGCGGGGTCAGCTCGACCGCGACGCGGCGCGTCGCGCTCAAATCCTCGAAGGTCCAGACGCCCGCCGCGAGCGGCGCGGTGCGGTCGAGCGCGCGGCCCGTCACGTGGCACCAGAACAGTTCGCCGTCCGCGCGCTTCATGATTCTGTCATCCGAGTAGACGCCGTTCGCGACCATCACGCGTGCGATGCGCTCGCCGATTCGCTGGAA
>NZ_BCPP01001536.1:0-901 GCF_016586125.1 Burkholderia sp. E168m23 | reverse complement strand
CGGGGGCAGCACGGACAGTGCGTGCCCGAATACACGACGAAGGCATGGGCGACCCGGACGAGCGTTTTCGTACAGGTCAAATTGACGAGGAAATCAAGTGATTCGTATAGTCTGGCTACACACATCCGGGCCATGCTGTCGAGGTCGCGCTCGAGTGTGGGAGCTCCATGATCAAGTCATGGGTACACAAGGGACTGGAAGCGTTTTTTCGTCACCGGGAGCAAGGCGGGCATTCGGCCCGATCATGCGCCCAGGCTGCGGCGCATGCTGGCGCGTCTTGATGTCGCTGGCGCGCCGCAGGACATGAATGTGCCTGGCTGGCGTTTTCACGGCCTCGCTGGCGGGCTGGACGGATATTACGCCGTCGGCGTCAACGGCAACTGGCGGCTGACATTCCGATTCGAGGGCCGCGACGTCGTTCTGGTCGATTACCAGGACTACCACTAAGGTGATTCAAGCCATGACCCGCATCTTCAATCCACCCCATCCGGGCGAAACGCTGCGCGACGACGTGCTGCCGGCGCTCGGTCTGACCGTCACCGAGGCCGCGTCGCAACTTGGCGTGACCCGTGCCGCACTGTCGCGGGTCCTGCACGGCCATGCCGGCATCTCGCCGGAAATGGCGTTGCGGCTCGAAGCGTGGCTCGGCGAGGAAAACGGGGGAAGGGCCGATCTGTGGCTCGCACAGCAGTCGGCTTACGATCTGTGGCAGGCGCGCGCAAAGGGCGCCCCGAAGGTGGCGAGAGCACGGGCGCGCACATGACGGCGCGCCCGCGAACGTCTCGCCGCCAGCTCAGTACAGGCTCGGCTCGCCGGGCGGGCGCGTCTTGAAACGCTTGTGCACCCAGTAATACTGCTCGGGCATCAGCGGAATCTGCTCCTCGAGGAATTCGTTCATCCG
>NZ_BCPP01001535.1:0-902 GCF_016586125.1 Burkholderia sp. E168m23 | reverse complement strand
ACGGCCCCGGTCGCTGAAGAACCACAGATAGGCAATCAGATAGGCGGGCAGCAACGCGAATCCGACCAGCAGGCATTTCGCGTAGAGCCTCGCGGCCGCGCTGACGACGCGCGGCGGTTCCCCGGCTGCATAGGTCGTACTCATTCGGTCCCCGGTCGGTCTGCTGCGTTGGTTCGAATCGTCTCGGCACGGATCACGCGACGCGCGATCTGGCCCATCGTGCCGAAAGGCAAATGTCAGAGCAAGTATAGGTGGGGCAATTCGTTTGACAAGTCCGGGGAAACGGCATTGCCGGGTGCATGCCTTGTGCTTCCCGTTGGTTGCGAATGGCGCGCGCGCCGCGCCGATTCACTGCGGCGGCGGGCGGTAACGCCGAAGCGCCACCGCGGCCGCCGCCGGTCAAAGATCAGAGGATTTCGAACAGGCCGGCCGCGCCCTGCCCGCCGCCGATGCACATCGTGACGACCGCGTACTTCACGCCGCGCCGCTTGCCCTCGATCAGCGCATGGCCCGTCAGGCGCGCGCCCGACACGCCATACGGATGGCCGACCGCGATCGCGCCGCCGTTGACGTTCAGGCGGTCCTCAGGGATCCCGAGCGTGTCGCGGCAGTACAGCACCTGCACCGCGAACGCCTCGTTCAGCTCCCACAGCCCGATGTCGTCGACCGTCAGCCCGGCCTGCTTCAGCAGCTTGGGTACCGCGAACACCGGGCCGATGCCCATTTCGTCCGGTTCGCAGCCGGCCACCGCGAAGCCGCGGAACGCGCCCAGCGGCTGCAACCCTTCGCGCTGCGCGGCGTCGGCGCTCATCACGACGCATGCCGATGCGCCGTCCGAGAACTGGCTCGCATTGCCCGCGGTGATCACGCCGCCCGGCACCGCCGAACGGATCTTCGACACG
>NZ_BCPP01001534.1:0-902 GCF_016586125.1 Burkholderia sp. E168m23 | reverse complement strand
CAGGAACGGCAGGCTCATCAGCGTGCACGCGACGTCCGCGGCAGGCGGCTTCGCGGCGCCTTGCGGGACGAGCGTCACGCGCCAGCGCGATGCGGCCGGCGTCAGCAGCGCGACGAGTTCCGGCTGGACTTCGAGCACCACGCGCGCGCAGCGTGCGCGGGCCAGCGGCACGAAGCGGACGAACTGCAGCGTGTCGCCGAACCCCTGTTCCGCGCGGATCAGCAGCGTGCGCGACGCGATCGGCTCGCCGTGCCAGCGCGGCAGCGCGCCGAGCGGTGTCGCGCCGGGCGTCTCGTGGCGCGCTTCGTAGGCGGGCAGGCCGCGCGTGAAGTCGCGCAGCGTCAGCAGCGTGACCGCGCGGTGCAGCCGCGCGAGCGTGAGATCGGGCGCGACCCGCAGCGCCTGGTCGAAAGCACGCAGCGCCATCTCGTGCGCGCCGAGCGCGTGATGCGCGTTGCCAAGATTCAGCCATGCGAGCCCGAACGACGGATCGAGCCCGACGGCACGCTCGTAGTAGGGCAGCGCGTCGCGGTGGCGCGCCTGCGCGCAGAGCGCATTCGCGAGCCCGAACAGCGCGAGCGGAAACGGCGGGTGCAGCGCGAGCGCGGCTTCGAATGCCGCGGCTGCCTCGGCATGCCGGCCGACCGCGTCGAGCGTGTTGCCGAGATTGAAATGCGCGGCGACGAACCGCGGCTGCGCGGCGATCGCGGCCTGGAAGTGCGTGATCGCCTCGTCGGCGCGACCCATCGCGCTCAGCGCCATCGCGAGGTTGTTGTGCGCACCCGCATGCCCGGGCCGGAGCTCGAGTGCGCGACCGAACGCGGCGAGCGCGTCGTCGTGGCGGCCGAGCGCGTTCAGCGCGTTGCCGAGATTGTTGTGGATCGACGCGTCGTCGGGCGTGA
>NZ_BCPP01001533.1:0-903 GCF_016586125.1 Burkholderia sp. E168m23 | reverse complement strand
GGGCGGCGCGTACGGCCGCGTGAACGGCCAGTTGCTGACCTTCAGCAACTACGAACTGAACGGGCGCTACTTCCTCACGCCGGCCCTCTCGCTGGGCGGCGCCTATACGTTCACGCAGGGGCGCTTCGACGATGCGGGCCGCGGCATCGCGCCGAAGTGGAACCAGTTCATGCTGCAGGCCGACTATGCGCTGTCGCGTCGCACCGACCTCTATCTGGAAGGCGTGTATCAGCGCGTGACGGGTGCGGACGGCGTTGCGGTGCTCGGCCACGCGGGGATCTTCAACCTGGCCGCGTCAGGCAACGATCGTCAGGCCGTCGTCGCGGCCGGTATCCGTCACAAGTTCTGAGCGGCCGGGCTGATGTAAAAAACGGCACCCGTCATCGCGACGGGTGCCTTGAAATGCGACACGCCTCGTCATGTCGCAAGGGATTCAGTTCGCTGAACTAGCCATCGTCGCGGCCGGTGCCTGCGTACCGGGTGGGGCTTCATCGGTCGACCATCCGCCGCCCAGCGCGGCGATCAAGCCCACCGCCGCGAGTTGTCGACGCGTGTCCAGCTCCAGCATCGCGATCTTCGTATTGAGCTCGGTGGTCTGCGCCGTCACGACGTCGAGATAGCTGACGACGCCGTCCCGATAGCGCGACATCGACAACTGCAACGTGCGTTCGGCCGCGTCGAGCGCTTCCTGTTCGCGATCGGCTTCGTCGCCGAGGTGATGCGTGAGCGCGAGGTTGTCTTCCACCTGCTGGCACGCGTCGAGCACCACCGCGCGGTATTTCGCGCCGTTCTCGGCCAGTTGCGCGCGCGCCTGGTCGGTAAGCGCCTGGCGCCGGCCGCCGTCGAACAGCGTCAGCGCGAGGCTGGGCCCGATCGACCAGATCTCGTTCGGCGCGCGGAGCC
>NZ_BCPP01001532.1:0-904 GCF_016586125.1 Burkholderia sp. E168m23 | reverse complement strand
AAAAGCGCATGCAGGAGCTGCGCTGGTACGACCGCACCGAGACCTATACGCGCCCGGGCCTCGCGATCACGACACTGACGCTGCTCGACAGCACACCGCCGTCGGAGGTGCAGGAGCAGTTCTACCAGGCACGGAAAAAGATCGGCGACGAGGCGACCAACCTGCCGGCCGGCGTGATCGGTCCGATGGTCAACGACGAATACGCAGACGTCACGTTCGCGCTGTTCGCGCTGAAGGCCAGGGGCGAACCGCAGCGCCTGCTGGTGCGCGACGCCGAAGCGTTGCGCCAGCGGCTGCTGCACGTGGCGGGCGTGAAGAAGGTCGACATCATCGGCGAGCAGCCCGAGCGCATCTACGTGCAGTTGTCGCACGACCGGCTCGCGACGCTCGGCGTGAGCCCGCAGGAGGTGTTCGCCGCGCTCAACGGCCAGAACGTGCTGACGGCGGCCGGCTCCGTCGAGACGCGCGGGCCGGAGATCTTCATTCGCGTGGACGGCGCGTTCGACAAGCTGCAGAAGATCCGCGACACGCCGATCGTCTCGCAGGGGCGCACGCTGAAGCTGTCGGACATCGCGACCGTCGAGCGCGGTTACGAAGATCCGTCGACGTTCTTGATCCGCAACAACGGCGAACCCGCGCTGCTGCTGGGCATCGTGATGCGCGACGGCTGGAACGGACTCGACCTCGGCCGTGCGCTGGACCACGAAGTCGGCGCAATCAATGCGGGGCTGCCGCTCGGCATGAGCCTGACCAAGGTCACCGATCAATCGGTCAACATCAGCTCGGCCGTCGACGAGTTCATGGTGAAGTTCTTCGCCGCGCTGCTCGTCGTCATGCTGGTGAGCTTCGTCAGCATGGGTTGGCGCGTGGGCCTCGTGGTCGCCGCGGCCGTGCCGCTGACGCT
>NZ_BCPP01001531.1:0-905 GCF_016586125.1 Burkholderia sp. E168m23 | reverse complement strand
GATGATTTTTCCTGCTGCGCCCGTTCGTTCCGCGAGGCGCGTACGATCCTTCACCGCGCCGGCCAACTGCCCGCACGCGGCGTCGATGTCGTCGCCGCGCGTCTTGCGCACGGTCGTGACGACACCCGCGTCGATGAGGACTTGCGCGAAGCGCTTGATCTGCTCCGGCTTCGAGCGGATGAGGCCCGATTCCGGAAACGGATTGAACGGGATCAGGTTGAACTTGCACGGCACGTCACGCGTGACGGCCAGCAGTTCGCGCGCATGCGCTTCGGTGTCGTTGACGCCGTCGAGCATGCAGTATTCGAAAGTGATGAAGTCGCGCGGCGCGACCTTCAGATAACGCTGGCACGCAGCCATCAGCTCGCGAAGCGGATACTTCTTGTTGAGCGGCACCAGCTCGTCGCGCAGCGCGTCGTTCGGCGCATGCAGCGAAACGGCCAGCGCGACCGGCAACTCGGCGCCGAGGCGGTCCATCATCGGCACCACGCCGGACGTCGACAGCGTGACGCGACGGCGCGACAGGCCGTACGCGTTGTCGTCGAGCATCAGCCGCATCGCGGGGACGACCGCGCTGTAATTCAGGAGCGGCTCGCCCATGCCCATCATCACCACGTTGGTGACGACCCGTTCGGCCTTGCCGTTCGGGCCGGGCGCGCGGCCCAGCGACGCTCGCAGTGCAAATTCGGCCATCCGGAGCTGGCCGATGATTTCGGCTGTCGACAGGTTGCGGGAGAAGCCCTGCTTGCCCGTCGAGCAGAAGCGGCAGTTCACCGCGCACCCGGCCTGCGACGACACGCACAGCGTGCCGCGCGTCTCTTCCGGGATGAACACGGTTTCGACCGCATTGCCGTTTCCGACGTCGATCAGCCACTTGCGCGTGCCGTCGGTGGAAACGTGATCGC
>NZ_BCPP01001530.1:0-908 GCF_016586125.1 Burkholderia sp. E168m23 | reverse complement strand
CCCGCTCTTGCCGGCGAAGCGCAGCCGCACCTGGCCGGGCTGGATCTTCAAATGGCGCTTGCGCAGCGTCGTCAGCCCGTACGAGCCGTTTTCGCGCGCGTATTCCGCGTTGCCGATCCGCGCGAGCGTCGTGTCGAGCAAGCGGACGATCGTCGCGACGACCTTGTCGCGCGGCATGCCCGGCAACGCCAGATCGCGCGTCACGCGCGCGCGGATGCGCGGCAGCGCCCGCGCGAACGCGGCCATCCGTGCGTACTTGTTCGCATCGCGCGTTTCCCGCCACTGCGGGTGATAGCGATACTGCTTGCGGCCGCGCGCGTCGCGGCCCGTCGCCTGCAAGTGGCCGAGCGGGTCGGCGCAGATCCATACGTCGGTGTAGGCAGGTGGAATCGCCAGCGCGTCGATGCGGGCGATTTCCGCGGCATCGCGAATCCGCGTGCCGTCCTGCGCGTAATACGCGAAGCCGTTGCGCAGGCGGCGGCGCGTGTAGCCGGGTTGGCGGTCGTCGACGTGGCGCAGCGCCGCGGCCGTGCTCGAAGCGGGCTGCTTCATGCGCGCGTGTGCCGGTTGACGGCGATAGCGATAGCGACGGATGGCGACCCGTGCTCCTGGGCTGCGGTCATGTGTTTGCTCCCTTGTTCGTAATGGGCCCGGACGGCGACCTGCAGCACGGCATGAGCGGTCGTCGCGGAACGGGAGCAAGAATCGTGCGCCGGCCGGCCGGCCGTACGACGCGACGGCGGAGCGGCAAGAAAATGCCGTTCGCGGCGACGACGAAACGTCATCGGCCGGCCGCGGGCTCGGGACACTTCGACATCCCCTGGTCGAGCTTCTCCAGCAGAAACTCGGCCACGGCCGTGACCGCGGGTGGCAGCGGCGGGCGGCTCGTATAGACGAGCTGCAGCCCG
>NZ_BCPP01001529.1:0-907 GCF_016586125.1 Burkholderia sp. E168m23 | reverse complement strand
TGTCGATAATCAGCATTATGTCAATTGATGTTCCCATGGTCATCGTGCGCAGCGGGTTGCGGTCACCCGAAGACTCAAACATTGCCGTGAGGGATCAGCACACCATCGTATTCGTCCAGATTCGTATCTGTAAAACCCGGTGTGCTCTTATCGAAGCGATACAACCCATTCGCAAAATACCTCACTAACCACCACCTGGCTATTGTCAGGTGACCGTCGCTCGCCCGACATCCATTGCAAATTTAATGAAGTCGCGGCATAAATATAAAATATCAAAAGCATTGGAGATTAATTTTATGGCGCATGAGGCGGAAACAATCAAAACCAATATTCAATAAACGGAAATCCAGGTATCTCTTTAACCTGGCTTCACATCCCCGCGGCCTTCTTACACGCCCCGCACACACCCCGTCTCGGCCAGAGGCCGCGCAGCCGCACGCTGTCGATGCGTCGCTCTCCCGTTCCCGCCACCCCATCAGCAACGATCATTTCAAATCCCTCATCAAATCCTGACTTGATTAACGACGACGACATGAAAAATCAATATCACAGAAAATATCTTGTAATTATAAAAACGACCTCCTAGCATCCCCCTGCTGTTCGCGACATGTCTTGTTTGATGCATTCCTCGAACAAACCCATTCATAACCTGGGGAATTACATGAAGAAACTGTCTCGGCTGCTGCCTATCACCGCGATTACCGTCGCGAGTTTCAGCGCTTTTGCCCAGGCCGGCGACCAGCCGGCCGCGGTCGACAAGGCACTGCAACTGATCCAGCAGAACCCGGCCGCCTTCAGCGTGGCCGTCAGCGGCACGGCACGCACGTTGAAGTTCGCGGGGCCGCAAGCAGCCGCACCGACCGACGGCGATCAGTTCCAGGTACGTGACGTGATCGTCGATCCCGAC
>NZ_BCPP01001528.1:0-912 GCF_016586125.1 Burkholderia sp. E168m23 | reverse complement strand
CCGGTGCTCACGTAGTTGTATGCGAACACGAAGTTCTTCAGGTAGCCGTCGAACGAGATCGGGGCGGCGGACGTCGTCGTGCTGCCGGTCGACAGCGCCGCCGAGGTCGGCTTCGACGCGGCGCCCGGGTCGAACGCGTCGGTGTTCTTCACGTTGTCCGCGTTGAAGGTCTGCCCGTTGTACAGCGGGTTGCCGTTGCCGGCCGGGTTCGCGAACCCGGCGAGCGTCGGCGTCTGCACCTTCACGTTCCAGATCGTCAGCCCGTCGACGCCGCTCGGCACCACGTGGAAATTCGGGCTGTTGTTCAGCGTGATGCGGTACAGCGTGAGGTTCTTCGCGTAGTTGAACACCATCAGCCGGAAATTCGACTGCGAGCCGAAGCCGGTCGTGCCGTTCTGCACCATGTTGCCGAGATACGCGAGATCCCACCACGTCATGTTACGCACCGTCGATTTCGAGTCGACGACGGTGCCGCCGTCGTCGCACGCGGTGCCGTCGGGCGCCACGGTGCCGCTCTTGTAGGCCGCGTAGGTGTTCGAGCACGTCAGGTCGACCTTCATCAGCGGGTATTTCGCATCGGACGTCACGAGCTCCGCGTAGCCGCGGCCGTCGATCCGGCCGTCGCCGACCACCGCCGCGTTGACGAGGTTGGTGCCGGTGATCAGCGCGGCGCAGTTCGACGAACTGCCGGCTTTCGTCGCGCTGACGGCCGTGTTGCCGCAGTACGGCCCGGCGGCGTTCGGCGAATACGCTTTCACGTCGCGCGATGCATACAGCGTGACGCCCTTGTCGATCCACAGCGTGACGCCGGACGGCAGCGTCAGCGGCCCGCTGATGAAGCCGTTGCCGGGCCCCGCGTGATTGACGACGAGCCGCACCGCGAACTTGCCCGCGCGGTACTTCGGCTTCGCG
>NZ_BCPP01001527.1:0-913 GCF_016586125.1 Burkholderia sp. E168m23 | reverse complement strand
CATGGGCTATGTCGGTGTATGCGGCAAATCCGGATCCGATCAATCTCAATGTTCAGATCAAGGGCGAGGTGCCCTCGCAGGATTTTTTTGATGTTACGGTGAACAGCGGAGATTTGGATAACGTTGTCTTTACGCATCCGGACGGGTGGACGAAGGGCGAATCGTCAAAAGTTGAGCTGAGCTGGAAGGTGCGCAGCAGCTATGGTGGAGTCCGCATGCTGGCCGGCAACTTGAATGAGGAGGCATCTATTGAAAACGTTACTGGCGACGCCATGCCGATCCGCTGGAACGTCTCGACGCTCAACAATAGTAACGGCTTCGTAGGCCCCTATAAAGTGGGGACTTGGCGCGAGGTTGTTGATGCAGAGGTAGCGAGGACGGGCGGACTGGCCAGGTTGGCACTGTGGGTAAAGCTTGATGGAGCGCCGCGCCCCGGATCATACAGCGGAACGTTTCCAGTAGTCTTCGAGACCGGCATCGAGGATTGAGATTGTGCTTTCGCCCGTGCATGTGCGGCTCCCCGCCAGCGCACGACGACGGGTTCGTCCCTATAAACAGGGGCGAACCCGTCTTTTCTCAGGCGTCGGCTCTATCGCTAATTTCGTGCCTGCACGGCGCTGGCTGTCCAATTCAACCGGCGCCGCTTTTCATTATTTAATAATCTCCAGATTTAACAACCCGCTTCAGCCGCGTCCTGACCTCCCAAATCAGATTTCTCTGATTCGTTTCGGACATTCAATTTCCCATAATTGCCTCAGTCGACACCGACCGCATCCCGTCGGCGTTGCGCTTTCCGGCCGTCCACACCGATAAATTGCCGCGCGTCCGCTGCGGTGGTTTTGCTTGCGTGGCTCTGGAGCGCGTTTCGCCCATACGGCGTATCCGGTTTCGATTGTCCCGCGCATCCACCGGG
>NZ_BCPP01001526.1:0-913 GCF_016586125.1 Burkholderia sp. E168m23 | reverse complement strand
AATCCGCCGCGCCGCCGGCGCAGACGCAGGCGCGCGCGGCACGCAGGAAATAGCCGGGCAGCGCCGGCTGACTGCATCACGTCGATCGGCAGCGTCTTGTCGAGCCTGTCGTGCCACGCGTGGCTCGTTTTCGGAGCCGGCGACGACGTCACCCGTCGAACGGCACCAGCTCGTAACTCGTGCTGCGGCCGCCGGACGCCGAGCGACGCAGCATGCCCTGCTCGACGAGCTCCGTGATGTCGCGCAACGCCGTGTCCTGCGAGCATTTCGCGAGGGCCGCCCACTTGGTGGTCGTCAGCTTGCCTTCGAAGCCGTCCAGCAGGCGATTCATCACCTTGACCTGGCGTTCGTTCATCGCGACGCCCGCGCACCGCTGCCAGAAACGCGCCTTGATCAGTACCGCATCGAGCGTCGTGTGCGCATGATCGATGGCCCGGCCCAGCGTATTCAGAAACCACGCGAGCCACTCCGTGACGTCGAGCGAGCCGCGCTGCGTGCGCTCCAGCACGTCGTAATACGCGTTGCGCTCGCGCTGGATCTGCGCGGACAGGCTGTAGAAACGCTGCGGGCTTCGGTCCGCGCGCGCCAGCACCAGATCGCCGAGCGCGCGTGCGATACGACCGTTGCCGTCGTCGAACGGGTGGAGCGTGACGAACCACAGATGGGCGAGCCCGGCCCGGATCAGCAACGGTTCGGCCGGCGGCGCGTTGAGCCACGCGAGAAAACGCCCGATCTCGTCGGGCACGCGTGCGGCCGGCGGCGCCTCGAAATGCACGCGCTGGCGGCCGATCGGCCCGGAAACCACCTGCATCGGCCCGCTCGCATCCGTGCGCCAGCCGCCGACCGTGATGCGCGACAGCCCCGAGTAGCCGGTCGGAAACAGCGCGGCATGCCACCCGAACAGCCGCGCTTC
>NZ_BCPP01001525.1:0-915 GCF_016586125.1 Burkholderia sp. E168m23 | reverse complement strand
ATGCTGCGGCTGGATCGTGCCGTTCTCGGGCGTCGTCTCGTACAGCGCCTGCGCGAGCCCGACGTTGGCGAGCGTCGGGCGCAGCGCGTCGCGGGCCAGCCGCACGATCCGCTCGGCCGCGTCGCCCTCGCCGCGCGCGAGCACCCACGGCAGCGAGCCCATCCCGCCGTAGTAGAGCGCGACGGCCACGCGCGGCGAATAGACGACCACCGACGCATAGCCGATCCGGTCGGGCAGCGACGCGAACTGCGCTTCGCGCGCGAGCTGGCGGCGCTTCGCCTGGATGTGCGGATCGCCTTCGTCCTCCTTGTGCTCGCGCCGCACTTCGTCGATCGACATCTTCATCTTCTGGTTGAACTCGTGCCGCTGGTGCACGATGTCGATCAGCGCCATCACGATATAGATCAGCGCGGCCCAGCCGAACAGCAGCATCAGCAGCTTCACGATCAGCGCGAGGATCGAGGCCGGCCGCGTGAAACCCGACTGCACCGACGGATCGAGCGACTCGACGATCAGCCAGCCGAGCGTCGCGACGAGCAGCGCCGTCTTCATCAGCATCTTCGCGAGATTGACGAGGTTGCGCAGCGACCACAGGTTCTTCATCCCCTCGGCCGGGTTGAGCCGCGACAACTGCGGCACGAGGCGGCTCCACGCCATCACGCCGCCCACCTGCACGAAGCCCGCGAGCAGCCCCGCCTGCAGCCCGGCCGCGACGATCTGCGCGGACAGCGTCGCCCAGTCGCGCGCGGCGCCGTCGATCAGCGCCGCGAGCCGCGCGGACGGATCGGCCGCGCCGACCGCGTCGAACACGAGCCGGAACAGCGCCTGCACCCGCGCGAACAGCGCGCCGATGCCCACCGCGAGCGCCACGCACACGCCGACGAAGAACGCGGACGACACCGTTTCCGCGCTCTT
>NZ_BCPP01001524.1:0-915 GCF_016586125.1 Burkholderia sp. E168m23 | reverse complement strand
CGACAGTCCGAGCCCATGGTTTTCCTTGCTGTTCGCGCGCGCTTCCTCGAGCCGGTAGAAGCGCTCGAACACGTGCGAGCGCTGCACGGGGTCGATCGGCTCGCCGGGGTTCGACACGGCCATCTCGACGAGCGTGTCGCGGCGCGTGATCGTCACGTTCAGCGTCGCGCCGGGCGCCGAATGCTGGATCGCGTTGATCAGCAGGTTCGTCATCGCGCGGCGGAACAGCGACGGATCGACGGCCGCGCGCGCGTCGCCGTGCAGTTCGGCACGCAACTGCGCCTCGTCGAGCGGGATTTCGAGGAAGTCGAGCATGCGCCGCACCTCGTCGGCGAGCGACACGTCCTTCAGGTCGCTCGCGCGCTCGCCGCGGTCGCTGCGCGACAGGAACAGCATGTCGTTGATGATCACGCGCAGCCGCTCGAATTCCTCGAGGTTCGATTGCAGCGTCTGGCGCATCCGGTCGACGGAACGGTCGCGGCTCGTCAGCGCGACCTGGGTCTGGCCGATCAGGATGCTGATCGGCGTGCGCAGCTCGTGCGCGACGTCCGCGTTGAACGCTTCGAGCCGCGCGTAGGTTTGCTGGATGCGTTCGAGCGCGCCGTTGAACGACGTGGCGAGATCGCGCAACTCGGTGGGTAGCGCGTCGGTGTGCAGCCGCTGGCGGCGGTTTGTCGCGCTGACGCTCGCCGCGTCCTGCGACAGCCGGTCGAGCGGCGCGAGCCCGAAGCGCGCGACCGCGCGGCTCAGCAGCAGCGTGATGACGGTGGCCGTCGCGATCAGCGCGGCCAGCGTCCAGCCGAAGCGGCGCAGCATCCGCTGCGTCCGTTCGCACGTCGTCGCGACGACCAGTTGCAGCGTCGGCCGCTCGCCGGCGCCGGCCAGCGTGATGGTCTTCGTCATCACCGCGTAGCT
>NZ_BCPP01001523.1:0-921 GCF_016586125.1 Burkholderia sp. E168m23 | reverse complement strand
TCTGCCGGTCGATCCCGACTATCCGGCCGAGCGCATTGCATACCTGCTGCGCGACGCGCGGCCGGCCGTCGCGATCACGCAGGCACATCTGCGCGAGCAGGTCGAGGCCGCGCTGGGCGAGGGCGCCGATACGCAACTGCTGACGGTCGCGGATCTGCTGGCCGACGAAGCGGGCGATATCGACGATGAAACCGCGGCGACCGACGACGCGCAGCTCGCGTACCTGATCTACACGTCCGGCTCGACCGGCAAGCCGAAGGGTGCCGGCAACACGCACGGCGCGCTCGCGAACCGGATCGCGTGGATGCAGCATGCGTACCGGCTGACGCGCGACGACGTCGTGCTGCACAAGACGCCGTTCGGCTTCGACGTGTCGGTGTGGGAATTCGTGTGGCCGCTGGCGATCGGCGCGAAGCTCGCGATCGCAGCACCCGGCGACCACCGCGACCCAGCCCGCCTGGCCGCCGCGATCCACGCGCACGGCGTGACGGTGCTGCATTTCGTGCCGTCGATGCTTGCCGCGTTCGCCGCGCATCTCGACGATTTCTCGGCCGCCGCGCAATGCGACAGCGTGCGCCTGATCGTCGCGAGCGGGGAGGCGCTGGCGCCCGAACTCGTCGCGAAGATGGCGCGGTTGCTGCCGAACGCGACGCTCGTGAACCTGTACGGGCCGACCGAAGCCGCGATCGACGTGTCGCACTGGACCTGCGGCCCCGATGACGCGCATGCGGTCGCGGTGCCGATCGGTCATCCGATCGCGAACCTGCAACTGCACGTGCTCGATGCCGCATGGCAGCCGGTGCCGGCCGGCGCGACCGGCGAACTGTATCTCGCGGGCGCAGGCCTCGCGCGCGGCTATCTCGGCCGTCCTGCGCTGACCGCCGAGCGCTTCGTGCCCGATCCGTTCGTGCCGGGCGCCCG
>NZ_BCPP01001522.1:0-922 GCF_016586125.1 Burkholderia sp. E168m23 | reverse complement strand
GCGATCCTGCAGCGCCACCCGCTGCCCGCGCGGCTCGTCGCGGTGCTCGAAGGCGAAAGCCTCGTCAACGATGCGTCGGGCCTGCTGCTGTACCAGATGGCCGTATCGGCCGCGCTCGCCGCCACGATCACGACCGCGAGCGCGACCGGCCTGTTCTTCTCGCTCACGCTGATCGGCATCGCGGTCGGCCTCGCGTGCGGCCATGCGATGTGCTGGGTGCTGCAACGCCTGCGCGAACCGATGCTCGGCATCGTCGTGACGTTCGCGATGGCATGGGGCAGCTACGGGATCGCGGAAGCCGTCGACGGCTCAGGCGTGCTGTCGGTCGTCACCTGCGGCCTCGTGCTCGGCGTGCGCCAGCATCGCGTGTTCGGCGCCGACATGCGGATCAAGGCGAAGGCGACGTGGGAAGCGATCGTGTTCGTGCTCGACGCGCTCGTGTTCATCCTGATCGGCCTCGCGCTGCACGCGATCCTCGCCGGCGTGAACCACGAAGGCGCGGTGCTGATGGCCGGCCTGCGGGTCGCACTGCCCGCGACGGCCGCCGCGATCGGCGCGCGCGTGGTGTGGGTATTCGTCGCGATGTGGCTGCCGGGCCGCCTGCGCGCGCGGCGCGCGGGCCACGCGGCGTGGTCGTGGCGCGAAGCCGTCGTCCTCGGCTGGTCGGGCATGCGCGGCGTCGTGAGCCTCGCGGCCGCGATTGCGCTGCCGGCCAACTTCCCCGGCCGCGACCTGATCCTGTTCAGCACGTTCCTGCTGATCATCGCGACGCTCGTCGTGCAGGGCGGCACGCTCGCGCCGCTGATCCGCGTGCTGAAACTGCGCCCGGCCGCGCGCCGCACGATGTCCGAACATGCGGTGCGTGCACACACGTTCGGCGCGGCGCTCGCCGAGCTCGATGCACGCGAGCAGCGCGGCGCCG
>NZ_BCPP01001521.1:0-923 GCF_016586125.1 Burkholderia sp. E168m23 | reverse complement strand
ACGTTCGTTCGGCGTCGGCATCGCGCCGCAAGGCTCCGCGTTCGGCGAGATGTATCCGGTCGTGCACCTGAGCACGCAGTACCTGACGAAGGACGACCTGCGCGGGCTGTCGACGTACCTGCTCGGCGATACGCCGCCCGCGCCGCAACCGGTGAAGCCGGTGTCGGCCGACGCCGCGCAACTGGCCGCCGGCCGCTCGGTGTATCTCGCGGTGTGTGCGGGCTGTCACGGCTTCAACGGCGAAGGCAAGCCGCACGTGGCGGTGCCGATGAACGGCAACTCGACGCTGCGCCAGGGCGATCCGCGCAACCTGCTGGTCGCGATGCTCGACGGTATCGACGAGCAGAAGTTCGCCGGTTTCGAAAACCTGCAGCCGATGCCGGGTTTCGCGAAGACGTTGAGCGATGACGAACTCGCGCAACTCGCGAACTACCTGCGCGCGACGTGGGGCGGCCAGCCTGCGAGCGTCACGGCGGCCGATGTGAAGGCGATGCGTTGAGTCGTGCCGTGGGGTAGAGCGTCGCGCGCGAGCGGCCGGCTTCCGGTGCTCGCGCGCGATTTCGTCGCCTCACTTTCCTCGCGGCGGCGCGTCAGTAGCCGCCGCCACCCCCTCCACCTCCGCTGCCTCCGGAGCCGCCATACCGGCTCATGCCCGGCCCTTGCGACGTACCGCTGCCCGACGACGTACAGCCCGCCGACAGCACGAGCACCAGCGCCGCGATCAGCGCCGCAACCAACGTTGCCGATTTCATTGCGATCTCCTTGCCGCGCGCAGGCGACAGGAAAGGCGGTTCGCGTGAACCGCGCGTCTGCGCGATGAGAAGACGTTTCGGCGGGGCGTTTATTCCATGCTTTTTGCGTATCGCCGCGGCAGCGCCTGGATCAACGATAGACGAGATCGGCGCGACGGTTCTGCGCCCACG